>NZ_JAYFUI010000187.1:0-86300 GCF_034961125.1 Pseudomonas machongensis
CCCACTCCTACAGGTCAGGAAGGCGCGCGCATCATGTCGTACAGTTCATTGAGCAACTTGCGTCGGCTTAACACCAACTGCCAGCGATGCCCGCCCAGCTGGCGCCACAGGCGTGCGGCGCGGATGCCCGCCAGCAGCAGGGCGCGGATCTTCGAGGCGTTGCTGGCCTGCTGCAGGAAGCGCATGTCGCCGTGCACCTGGATGCGCTGACGCAGGGTGCTCAGGGTGTCCTGGTACAAGGCTCCGCTGGAAGCGATGACGTTTTCGTGAACCAGGCCGAAATGATCGGCTTGCGACTGGATCTGCGGCAGACGGTTGCCGATGGTGTCGAGCAGGTCGCCACGCTTGGCCAGTTGACGCTCAAGGCCCAGCATCGAAAGGGCGTAGCGCAGCGGCTCGCGTTGCAAGCTGCTGGGGTCGCGCTCCAGGGCGCCGACCAGTGCGCGGTAGCCGTCACGCAGGTTCAGGTCGTCGCCGCCGAACACTTCCAGGGTGCTGTTCGGGTCGCGTACCAGCAGGCTGCCGAGCATGCAGCCGATATTGGCTTCGCTGGCCTGCCCGGTGCGGGCGATGCGATCGACCAGCACAGCAGCCTGGAACACGCCGCCAAGGGCGATCAGTTGCTCCTGCAGATTGCTCATGCGCGTGGGCTCCAAGGCTCGGCGCTCTCGATCACGCCGCCGCCCAGGCATACCTCGCCGTCATAGAACACCACCGATTGACCCGGCGTCACGGCGCGTTGCGGTTCGTCGAACACCGCGCGGTAGCCGTTCGCGGTGCGTTCCAGGGTGCAGTGCTGGTCGCTCTGGCGGTAGCGCACCTTGGCGGTGAGTCGACGTGGGCTGCTCAGGTCGAGCCGGTTGACCCAGAAGATGTCCGAGGCGAGCAGGGCGCGGGAGAACAGCCACGGGTGTTCGTTGCCCTGGCCCACCACCAGCACATTGCGCGCCAGGTCTTTTTCCAGCACGTACCAGGGCTCGTCGCCGGCGTCTTTCAGGCCACCAATGCCCAGCCCCTGGCGCTGGCCGATGGTGTGGTACATCAGGCCGTGGTGCTGGCCGATCACTTCGCCGTCGGTGGTCTGGATCTCGCCAGGCTGGGCGGGCAGGTACTGCTTGAGGAAGTCGCTGAAGCGACGCTCGCCGATGAAGCAGATGCCGGTGGAGTCTTTTTTCTTCGCCGTGGCCAGGCCGTGTTTTTCGGCGATGGCACGTACTTCGGGCTTTTCCAGCTCGCCAACGGGGAACAGGGTGCGGGCGATTTCGGCGCCGCCCACGGCATGCAGGAAGTAGCTCTGGTCCTTGTTCGGGTCCAGGCCCTTGAGCAGTTCTGTCAGCTCGCCGGTATCGCGGCGACGCACGTAGTGGCCGGTGGCAATCAGGTCGGCACCCAGCGACAGGGCGTAGTCAAGGAAGGCCTTGAACTTGATTTCGCGGTTGCAGAGGATGTCCGGGTTGGGTGTACGGCCGGCCTTGTACTCTTCGAGAAAGTGCTCGAACACGTTGTCCCAGTATTCGGCGGCGAAGTTGGCGGTGTGCAGCTTGATGCCGATGCGATCGCACACGGCCTGGGCGTCGGCGAGGTCTTCGCGGGCGGTGCAGTACTCGGTGCCGTCATCCTCCTCCCAGTTTTTCATGAACAGACCTTCCACCTGGTAGCCCTGCTCCATGAGCAGAAGGGCGGAGACGGAAGAGTCCACGCCGCCGGACATGCCGACGATGACGCGGGTCCTGGAAGGGTCTTTGGGTGTTGGGCTGGTCATGGCTACCGATGTGTATCTGGGGGAAAAATTCCGATTCTATCAGGACGGCGCATCCGCGTCAGTCGCGCAGCAGCGAGAGGCTGTGCAGCGGGCCTGCGAGATAGTCGTCGAGGCAGCGTGGCACCAACTCGCTGCGCCAGCGCTCGGGTTCTGCGAGCAACTGCTCGCGGGTCAGCCACACGGCGCGGACGATGTCGCTGTCCAGGGCACGCTCGGGGTGGTGGCGCAGCGGACGGGCGGCGAAGCAGATGCGCTGGTAGGTCACGCCGTTGCTTGGCGCGGTGTAGAGGTAGATGCCGACCACGCCGGTCAATTCGACCTCCCAGGCGGTTTCCTCGAGGGTTTCACGCAGGGCGGCCTGGGGCAGGGTTTCGTTGGCTTCCAGGTGGCCGGCGGGTTGGTTGAAGACGTGCTTGCCAGCCTTGAACTCTTCGACGAAGAGGAATTTGCCCTCGTGTTCGACGATGGTGGCGACGGTGATGTGAGGTTGCCAGGTCATGAACAGCTCCATAAGGGCTGGTACGGACCCTGTAGGGGCGGGTTTATCGAGGCGTCGAACCGCCGCGAATGCGTCAGTGGATCCAGTATCGCATTCGCGGGTAAACCCGCTCCCGCAGGGCTCGCGTAGGCCGCTAGACATCTTTTATCCAGAAAGCACAAACCCCGGTGCGTGGCCGGGGTTTGTGCTGTTACTTCAAGCGAACCTTACAGGGCGGCGATGGCGCTGTTCAGGGTCTGGCTTGGACGCATCACCTTGGCGGTCAGCTCGGCATCAGGCGCGTAGTAGCCACCGATGTCGGCCGGCTTGCCCTGGACGGCGTTGAGCTCGGCGACGATGGTCGCTTCGTTCTCGGTCAGGGTCTTGGCCAGTGGGGCGAAGCGTGCCTGCAGGGCAGCGTCGTCGCTCTGGGCAGCCAGGGCCTGGGCCCAGTACAGGGTCAGGTAGAAGTGGCTGCCGCGGTTGTCGATACCGCCGACCTTGCGCGAAGGCGACTTGTTGGTGTCGAGGAACTTGCCGGTGGCCTGGTCCAGGGTGTTGGCCAGCACTTTGGCGCGCGGGTTGTCGTAGGTGTTGCCCAGGTGCTCAAGGGAGGCAGCCAGGGCCAGGAATTCACCCAGCGAATCCCAGCGCAGGAAGTTCTCTTCGACCAACTGCTGCACGTGCTTCGGTGCCGAACCGCCGGCGCCAGTTTCGAACAGGCCACCGCCGTTCATCAGCGGCACGATCGACAGCATCTTGGCGCTGGTGCCCAGTTCCATGATCGGGAACAGGTCGGTCAGGTAGTCGCGCAGCACGTTGCCGGTCACCGAGATGGTGTCCTTGCCTTCGCGGATGCGAGCCAGGGAGAGCTTGATGGCGTCGACCGGCGCCAGGACGCGGATGTCCAGGCCAGTGGTGTCGTGATCCTTCAGGTACTTCTGTACCTTCTCGATCATCACGCCGTCGTGGGCACGAGCCGGGTCCAGCCAGAACACCGCCGGGGTGTTGCTCAGGCGGGCGCGGTTGACAGCCAGTTTCACCCAATCCTGGATCGGTGCGTCCTTGGTCTGGCACATGCGGAAGATGTCACCGGCTTCGACGTTCTGCTCCAGAACGACGTTGCCCTTGCCATCGACCACGCGCACGACGCCGTCGGCCTTGATCTGGAAGGTCTTGTCGTGGGAGCCGTACTCTTCGGCTTTCTGCGCCATCAGACCGACGTTCGGTACGCTGCCCATGGTGGTCGGATCGAAGGCGCCGTTTTTCTTGCAGTCTTCGATGGTGGCCTGGTAGATGCCGGCGTAGCAGCGGTCAGGAATGATCGCCTTGGCGTCTTGCAGCTCGCCTGCGGTGTTCCACATCTTGCCCGAGTCGCGGATCATCGCTGGCATCGAGGCGTCGACAATGACGTCGCTCGGTACGTGCAGGTTGGTGATGCCCTTGTCGGAGTTGACCATGGCCAGGGCCGGGCGAACGGCGTACAGGGCCTGGATGTCGGCTTCGATCTCGGCCTGCTTGTCGGCTGGCAGGTCCTTGATGCGGGCGTACAGGTCGCCGATGCCGTTGTTGGCGTTGAAGCCCACTTCGGCCAGCGCAGCCGCGTGCTTGGTCAGCACGTCGTTGTAGAACTCTTCGACGATGACGCCGAACATGATCGGGTCGGAAACCTTCATCATGGTGGCTTTCAGGTGTACCGACAGCAGCACGCCCGAGGCCTTGGCATCGGCGATCTGCTCGGCGATGAAGGCTTTCAGGGCCTTGCGGCTCAGGGTGGCGCAGTCGATGACTTCGGCGGCCTTGACGGCGGTTTTCTCTTTCAGGACGGTGGTGGAACCGTCCTTGCCGACCAGCTCGATGCGCAGGCTGTCGTCAGCCTCGATCAGCGCGGCTTTCTCGCTGCCGTAGAAGTCGCCCTGGGTCATGTGGGCAACGTGCGACTTGGAGTCGGCGGCCCAGGCACCCATCTTGTGCGGGTGCTTGCGCGCGTAGTTCTTGACCGACAGCGGTGCACGACGGTCGGAGTTGCCTTCGCGCAGTACCGGGTTCACGGCGCTGCCCTTGATGCGGTCGTAGCGCGCGCGGGACTCTTTCTCTTCGGCGCTGGCCGGCTCGTCGGCGTAGTCGGGGATGTTGAAGCCCTTGGCCTGAAGTTCCTTGATCGCCGCCTTCAGCTGTGGAACCGAAGCGGAGATGTTCGGCAGCTTGATGATGTTGGCTTCAGGGGTGGTGGCCAGCTGGCCCAGTTCCGCCAGGTGATCGCCTACCTGCTTCTCTGCGCCCAGTTGTTCCGGGAACGCCGCGAGGATACGGCCAGCCAGGGAAATGTCGCGGGTTTCGACGGCGATGTCAGCCGAAGCGGTGAAGGCTTCGATGATCGGCAGCAGCGAGTAGGTGGCGAGGGCGGGGGCTTCGTCGGTGAAGGTGTAGATGATCTTGGAACGGGTGGGCATGCGGGTTAACTCTCTATGTGCTGAGCGTACTCGAGTCTCGAGGTGCGCAGGGTAGGCGCTTCGCCCTGGCGACGCCATGAGCGGATGGTCGAGAGGCTGCGAGCGGTGATGGTGGATGCATCAGTCGAGCGTCAAATGCTGGGATGCGGTAACAGCCCAGGCTTTCTGGCCTTTCCTGGCCGAGGGCGAGCCGCATTTTCCAAGGGTTCGCCCCGATGACCCTGCGGTCAGGGCCGGAGTATATCAAACCCTTTGGGCTAATCAGCAAGGCGAAGTGATATCGACGCCTTTATAAGACCAAAGATGTACGGGCAATGTGGCGTGATGCCGCAGGGTGCGGGGGCTGTCCGGCTTGCAGGTCGGCGGATGTGGTTTAGGCTCATTGGATCGCATGATGTCCAACCACCCCCGACAGCGGAGTAGTGCAAGCATGGGATACCAGAAAATCAAGGTTCCGACGGATGGCGCCAAGATCACCGTCAATGCAGATCATTCGCTCAACGTTCCCGACAACCCGATCATCCCCTACATCGAGGGCGATGGCATCGGTGTCGATGTCTCTCCGGTCATGATCAAGGTGGTGGATGCCGCCGTGCAGAAGGCCTACGGCGGCAAGCGCAAGATTGCCTGGATGGAGGTGTACGCCGGCGAGAAGGCCACGCAGGTCTATGACCAGGACACCTGGCTGCCCCAGGAGACCCTCGATGCGGTGCGCGACTACGTGGTGTCGATCAAGGGCCCGCTCACCACGCCGGTGGGTGGCGGTATCCGCTCGCTGAACGTCGCCCTGCGCCAGCAGCTCGACCTGTACGTCTGCCTGCGCCCGGTATTGTGGTTCCAGGGCGTGCCCAGCCCGGTGAAGAAGCCTGGCGATGTCGACATGGTGATCTTCCGCGAGAACTCCGAGGATATCTACGCCGGTATCGAGTGGAAGGCTGGCTCGCCCGAGGCCAACAAGGTGATCAAGTTCCTGAAGGAGGAAATGGGCGTCACCAAGATCCGGTTCGACCAGGACTGCGGCATCGGGGTCAAGCCGGTCTCGCGCGAGGGCACCAAGCGCCTGGTGCGCAAGGCCCTGCAGTATGTGGTGGATAACGATCGCGAGTCGCTGACCTTGGTGCACAAGGGCAACATCATGAAATTCACCGAGGGTGCTTTCAAGGACTGGGGTTACGAAGTGGCGAAAGACGAATTCGGCGCCGAGCTGCTCGATGGCGGCCCGTGGATGAAGTTCCGCAATCCGAAATCGGGCCGCGAAGTCATCGTCAAGGACGCCATTGCCGACGCCATGCTCCAGCAGATCCTGCTGCGTCCGGCCGAGTATGACGTGATTGCCACGCTCAACCTCAATGGCGACTACCTGTCCGACGCGCTGGCGGCGGAGGTGGGCGGTATCGGTATTGCGCCGGGCGCCAACCTTTCCGATACCGTGGCCATGTTCGAGGCGACCCATGGCACTGCGCCCAAGTATGCCGGGCAGGACAAGGTCAATCCGGGGTCGGTGATCCTGTCTGCCGAAATGATGTTGCGGCACATGGGCTGGACCGAGGCGGCCGACCTGATCATCAAGGGTACCAACGGCGCGATCGCCGCCAAGACCGTGACCTACGACTTCGAGCGCCTGATGGACGGCGCCAGGCTGGTGAGCAGCTCGGGCTTCGGCGATGAGATGATCAAGCACATGTGAGGTAACAAAAAAACCGGCCGTCTCTTCATATTAAAGAGGCGGCCAGTTTTTTCGTATAGGACAGGAGTCGGGGTCAGGCTTCGGCAGCCGTGTTCGCCTGCGAGGTGCCTACCGTGGTGTTGGGGCTGGAGATATTGACCGCGTGCAGTCCCTTGGGGCCTTGGACGATGTCGAAGGAGACGGTCTGGCCGGCCTTCAATGTCTTGTAGCCGTCCATCTGGATCGCCGAATAGTGGGCGAACAGGTCGTCTGTCTTGCCCTCTTCGTTGATGAACCCATAGCCCTTGGCATTGTTGAACCACTTGACTTTACCGCTTGCCATCCCTATGTCCCTCTGCAAAGGACTCCATCACTGGAGTATCATCCACTTCATCCGCATACGAACCGTGCGAAAAATCTGGTTGACTGCGCGGATCTTTATAGACCACGGTGGGTTCTTATTGGTTGTAACACCGTTTTGCCGATAGTCAAGGTCATGCGGCGGCCGCTCCTGCGGTGACTGCGCGGTCAATCCATTACCCTAACCTGTCGATATGATGAAATTCTTTCCATGCATGCACTCAGGCAGATTCGACTAACATTCAATCAGGATCATCCGAAGTCCGATGAGGACGACGGTGCAGGTCTGGCAGTGCAGGAAGCCAAGCCGATCCTGCAGGCGCCACCGATGTACAAGGTGGTTTTGTTCAATGATGACTACACGCCGATGGATTTCGTCGTCGAAGTGCTCGAGACGTTCTTCAGTCTGAACCGCGAGCTGGCGACCAAGATCATGCTGACCGTCCATACCGAGGGCCGGGCAGTGTGCGGATTGTTTACCCGCGACATCGCCGAGACCAAGGCCATGCAGGTCAATCAATACGCAAGAGAAAGCCAGCATCCGCTACTCTGTGAAATCGAGAAGGACGGTTAATCGCCGACCACTTGGGTATGAGGTGAAGCTATGTTAAACCGCGAGCTCGAAGTCACCCTCAATCTGGCCTTCAAGGAGGCCCGTTCGAAGCGTCATGAATTCATGACCGTCGAACACCTGTTGCTGGCACTCCTTGACAATGAGGCCGCCGCGACCGTTCTGCGCGCCTGTGGCGCCAATCTCGACAAGCTCAAGCATGACCTGCAGGAGTTCATCGATTCGACCACGCCACTGATTCCCGTCCACGACGAGGACCGCGAAACCCAGCCTACGCTCGGTTTCCAGCGTGTGCTGCAGCGCGCCGTTTTCCACGTGCAAAGCTCCGGCAAGCGTGAAGTGACCGGTGCCAACGTGCTGGTAGCGATCTTCAGCGAACAGGAAAGCCAGGCCGTGTTCCTGCTCAAGCAGCAGAGCGTGGCGCGCATCGATGTGGTCAACTACATCGCCCATGGCATCTCCAAGGTGCCGGGGCACGGTCCGCATGCCGACAGCGACCAGGAAATGCAGGATGAGGAGGGGGGCGAGGCGTCCTCGTCAAGCAACCCGCTGGACGCCTATGCCAGCAACCTCAACGAACTGGCCCGTGCCGGTCGTATCGATCCGCTGGTGGGGCGTGAGCAGGAGGTCGAGCGCGTCGCGCAGATCCTGGCCCGTCGCCGCAAGAACAACCCGCTGCTGGTCGGGGAGGCGGGCGTCGGCAAGACTGCCATCGCCGAAGGCCTGGCCAAGCGTATCGTCGATGGCCAGGTGCCGGACCTGTTGGCGCAGAGCGTGGTCTACTCGCTCGACCTGGGTGCCCTGCTGGCCGGCACCAAGTACCGCGGCGATTTCGAGAAGCGCTTCAAGGCGCTGCTCGGTGAGCTGCGCAAGCGTCCGCAGGCAATCCTGTTCATCGACGAGATTCACACCATCATTGGTGCCGGTGCGGCATCCGGTGGGGTGATGGATGCGTCCAACCTGCTCAAGCCGTTGCTGTCCTCCGGGGATATCCGCTGCATCGGCTCCACCACCTTCCAGGAATTCCGTGGCATCTTCGAGAAGGACCGTGCCCTGGCGCGGCGTTTCCAGAAGGTCGATGTCAGCGAGCCGTCGGTGGAAGATACAGTCGGTATCCTGCGTGGCCTGAAGGGGCGTTTCGAAAGCCACCACAACATCGAGTACAGCGATGAGGCGCTGCGCGCGGCTGCAGAACTGGCTGCTCGCTACATCAATGATCGCCACATGCCGGACAAGGCCATCGACGTGATCGATGAAGCGGGTGCATACCAGCGCCTGCAGCCGGAAGCCAGCCGGGTTAAGCGCATCGAGGTGCCGCAGGTCGAGGACATCGTCGCCAAGATCGCGCGGATTCCGCCGAAGCACGTCACCAGTTCCGACAAGGAGCTGCTGCGTAACCTGGAGCGTGATCTCAAGCTGACCGTGTTCGGTCAGGATGCGGCGATCGACTCGCTGTCCACCGCCATCAAGCTGTCGCGTGCAGGCCTGAAGGCGCCGGACAAGCCGGTCGGTTCGTTCCTGTTCGCAGGCCCGACCGGTGTCGGCAAGACCGAGGCTGCACGTCAGCTGGCCAAGGCGCTTGGGGTGGAGCTGGTGCGCTTCGACATGTCCGAGTACATGGAGCGGCATACCGTGTCGCGCCTGATCGGTGCGCCGCCCGGCTATGTCGGTTTCGACCAGGGCGGTCTGCTGACCGAGGCGATCACCAAGCAACCGCACTGTGTGCTGCTGCTCGATGAGATCGAGAAGGCCCATCCTGAAGTCTTCAACCTGCTGCTGCAGGTGATGGACCACGGGACGCTGACCGATAACAACGGGCGCAAGGCCGACTTCCGCAACGTGATCCTGATCATGACCACCAACGCGGGTGCCGAAACCGCGGCGCGTGCCTCGATCGGCTTCACCCAGCAGGATCATACGTCCGATGCCATGGAGGTCATCCGCAAGAGCTTCACGCCGGAGTTCCGCAACCGCCTGGACACCATCATCCAGTTCGGCCGCCTGAGCCACGAGACGATCAAGAGTATCGTCGACAAGTTCCTCATCGAGCTGCAGGCCCAGCTGGAAGACAAGCGCGTGTTGCTGGAGGTCAGCGACGAGGCGCGCGGCTGGCTGGCAGTCAAGGGCTACGACGTACAGATGGGCGCACGGCCGATGGCACGGCTCATCCAGGACAAGATCAAGCGGCCGCTGGCCGAGGAGATCCTGTTCGGCGAGCTGTCCGAGCACGGTGGCGTGGTGCATGTCGAGTTGCGTGACGGTGAGCTGGTCTTCGATTTCGAGACCGCGGCCGAGGTTGCGTAACAGCGGTGTCGCGCTGTGCCTGTGGGAGCGGCTTTGGTCGCGATCACAGGCACGGCCGGTCTACATTCAAGCAGATACAAAAAAGCCCGGCACATAGGCCGGGCTTTTTCATGGCTGGAGCTTAGCGGGCGCGGTAGGTGATGCGGCCCTTGCTCAGGTCGTATGGCGTCAGTTCGACGCGAACCTTGTCGCCAGTGAGAATACGGATGTAGTTCTTGCGCATCTTGCCGGAGATGTGCGCGGTAACGACGTGCCCGTTTTCCAACTCCACGCGGAACATGGTGTTGGGCAGGGTGTCGACGACAGTGCCTTCCATTTCGAAGCTGTCTTCTTTCGACATGCAGTAAAGCCCTCGGTATCCAGTGATGGCCCGACGCACGACTGCACCGGGCAAAAAAAGTGGCGTGGATTATGCCCGAAAACTGTGTTTCAAGCCAATGCTTTCAGTTGAGGCTGACCCAGCGCTGGTTGATCAGCAATTCGATGGGGCGATACTGGGTCTTGTAGTTCATCTTCTTGCAGTTCTTGATCCAGTAACCCAGGTAGACAGCCTCGAGATTCTGCCGCAGCGCTTCGGTGATCTGCCAGAGAATGGCAAAGCGCCCCAGGCTGCGACGTTCTTCATCGGGCTCGTAGAAGGTGTAGACCGCCGAAAGACCGTTGGGCAGCAGGTCGCACACGGCGATCGCCAGCAGGCGGCCTTCGAGGCGGAACTCGTAGAACCAGCAGAATGGCAGGTCGCGTACCAGGAAGGTGGAGAACTGGTCGCGGCTGGGCGGGTACATGTCGCCGTCCGAATGGCGCTGTTCGATGTAGCGTCGATACAGGTCGAAGTACTCTTCCTTGAACGCTGGGCGCGCAGCGGTGACGGTGACGTCGGCGTTGCGTTTGAGGATGCGCCGCTGCTGGCGGTTGGGGATGAAGCGTGCCGCGGGGATGCGTGCCGGTACGCAGGCATTGCAATTCTGGCAGTGCGGGCGATAGAGGTGATCGCCGCTGCGACGAAAACCCATTTCCGAAAGGTCGGCGTACACATGGACGTCCATCGGCTGGCTGGGGTCCAGGAACAGCGTGGTCGCCTGCTCCTCCGGCAGATAGCTGCAGGAGTGAGGTTGAGTGGCATAGAACTTCAACCGCGCCAACTCTGTCATGATTGACCCCTCGGCAAGACGTTGTCTTAAGTGTATGCCAGCAATGGGAACTCGCCTAGCGAACCCAGGTTGCCTTGCTGGGCTGGTCGAGGTGGCGCGCGAGATAGCGGGCGAACTCGGCGCGGCTGATGGAGCGAGCGCCGAGGCTGTGCAGGTGATTTGTCGGCATCTGGCAGTCGATCAGGGCAAAGCCGGCCTGGCGCAGGTGCTCGACCAGGGTTGCGAAACCAACCTTCGAAGCGTTGTCGGCGCGGCTGAACATGGACTCTCCGAAGAACAGCTGGCCCATGGCCAAGCCATACAGGCCGCCGACCAGCTCGCCATCCTGGCGCACCTCCACCGAATGGGCTATGCCGCGTCGATGCAGTTCACAGTAGGCGGCCTGCATGCTGTCGGTGATCCAGGTGCCGTCGGCGTAGTCGCGCGGTGCGGCGCACGCGGCGATGACCCGTTCGAAGTCGCTGTCGAAGCTGACCTGATAGCGACCCTGGCGCAGGAGCTTGGCCAGTGAGCGCGAAACGTGCAACTCGTCCGGGAAGAGTACGGTGCGCGGGTCCGGTGACCACCAGAGGATGGGTTGGCCGTCCTGGTACCAGGGAAAGCAGCCATGACGATAGGCTTGGATCAGGCGCTCTGGCGTCAGGTCGCCACCGGCGGCGAGCAGGCCGTTGGGCTCGTTCAGGGCTTTTTCCAGGGGCGGGAAGGTCAGCGAGTCGCGGGTCAGCCAGGTGAGCATGGTCTTTCGGCGGTAGGGGAGGGGAGAGGGCAGCATGGCGGCTGAAAGAAACGTGGTCAACGTCTGGCCTTGTGCTGCCTGAGGGGCTGCCAGCGAATGGGATTGGTTCCTGCCCGCCATGGGTGGTTTTGGCACAGCCTATTCGGCGGTTTCCTACGCATTAATGAGCCATCCGGCACCAACCCGGACATTTGCTGTCATACCTGTGCAAAAATACAGCATAAGCCTTTGTCACAGAACAAAATGCATGCTCAAATTGCACCCATGGAAATCGGCCCTCCGTTCATGCGCCATGCGGCGTGCCGCCATGGCGGCAGGCGGGCAGTAATGATAAAAGTAGTGGTTCGTCGGCCAGTCATCGGCTCGATCACTATTTAACGCGCAGCGAGCGCAGGAATAGACGCGTTTTGAAGAAATCCACCGCAACCCCGACCCCTTTGCCCGTGCCATTGTGGCGCCAGCAGTTGCATTATCGCCTGAAGGAAGGCGCGCTGATCGCCGTCGGTGCCCTGTGCCTGTACCTGTGGATGGCGCTGCTGACCTACGACACGTCCGATCCGAGCTTCAGCCACACCAGCAACGTCGACCAGGTGCAGAATGCTGCCGGGCGCGCCGGAGCCTTCTTCGCCGACATCCTGTTCATGGTGCTCGGCTATTTCGCCTACATTTTCCCGTTGCTGCTGGCAATCAAGACCTGGCAGATCTTCCGCGAGCGCCATCAGCCCTGGCAATGGAGCGGCTGGCTATTCTCCTGGCGCTTGATCGGCCTGGTGTTCCTGGTGCTGTCGGGCGCGGCGCTGGCGCATATCCATTTCCACCCCACTGCGAGCATGCCGTTCTCCGCAGGCGGTGCCCTGGGTGAAAGCCTGGGTGACCTGGCGCGCAACCTGCTGAACGTGCAGGGCAGCACGCTGATGTTCATCGCCCTGTTCCTGTTCGGCCTGACCGTGTTCACCGATCTGTCCTGGTTCAAGGTGATGGATGTCACCGGCAAGATCACCCTCGATCTGTTCGAACTGGTGCAGGGCGCAGCCACTCGCTGGTGGGAGGCGCGCAACGAGCGCAAGCGCCTGGTGGCGCAACTGCGCGAGGTAGATGACCAGGTCGATGAGGTGGTTGCTCCTGTGGTCGCGGACAAACGCGAGCAGATCAAGGCCCGCGAGCGCATCATCGAGCGCGACGAGGCACTCACCAAGCACGTGGCCCAGCGCGAGCAACAGCCGGCCCCGGTGATCAACATCCCCGCGCCGCCGCCCAAGGCCCCCGAACCGAGCAAGCGGGTGATGAAGGAGAAGCAGGCGCCGCTGTTCGTCGACAGCGCCGTCGAAGGCACGCTGCCGTCGATCTCCATTCTCGACCCGGCCGAGCAGAAGAAGATCGAGTATTCGCCCGAGTCGCTGGCTGGCGTCGGTCACCTGCTGGAAATCAAGCTGAAGGAGTTCGGTGTCGAGGTGTCGGTGGACTCCATCCATCCGGGCCCGGTGATTACCCGTTACGAAATCCAGCCGGCTGCAGGTGTCAAGGTCAGCCGCATCGCCAACCTGGCGAAGGACCTGGCGCGTTCGCTGGCAGTGACCAGCGTGCGGGTGGTCGAGGTGATCCCCGGCAAGACAACCGTGGGTATCGAAATCCCCAACGAGAACCGCCAGATGGTGCGCTTCTCCGAAGTGCTGTCGACCCCGCAGTACGACGAGCAGAAGTCGCCGGTCACCCTCGCGCTGGGTCATGACATCGGCGGCAAGCCAGTGATCACCGACCTTGCCAAGATGCCGCACCTGCTGGTGGCCGGTACCACCGGTTCCGGTAAATCGGTGGGTGTGAACGCGATGATCCTTTCGATCCTGTTCAAGTCCGGCCCTGAAGATGCGCGGCTGATCATGATCGACCCGAAGATGCTCGAACTGTCGATCTACGAAGGCATTCCGCACCTGCTGTGCCCGGTGGTCACCGACATGAAGGACGCCGCCAACGCCCTGCGCTGGAGCGTCGCCGAGATGGAGCGCCGCTACAAGCTGATGGCTGCCATGGGCGTGCGTAACCTGGCGGGCTTCAACCGCAAGATCAAGGACGCCCAGGAAGCGGGTGAGGTCATCCACGATCCGCTGTACCGTCGCGAGAGCATGGAAGACGAGCCGCCGACGCTCAAGACCCTGCCGACCATCGTGGTGGTTGTCGATGAATTCGCCGACATGATGATGATCGTCGGCAAGAAGGTCGAAGAGCTGATCGCGCGTATCGCCCAGAAGGCGCGGGCGGCCGGTATCCACCTGATCCTCGCCACCCAGCGTCCGTCGGTCGATGTGATCACCGGCCTGATCAAGGCCAACATCCCGACCCGCATGGCGTTCCAGGTGTCGAGCAAGATCGACTCGCGGACCATCATCGACCAGGGCGGTGCCGAGCAGCTGCTCGGTCATGGTGACATGCTCTACATGCCGCCGGGTACCAGCCTACCGATCCGTGTTCATGGTGCCTTCGTGTCCGACGATGAAGTGCATCGCGTGGTCGAGGCGTGGAAGCTGCGTGGCGCACCGGACTACAACGACGACATCCTCAACGGTGTCGAAGAGGCCGGCAGCGGCTTCGAAGGTGGCGGCGGTGGTGGCGATGGTGACGATGCGGAAACCGACGCCCTGTACGACGAAGCGGTGCAGTTCGTACTCGAGAGCCGCCGGGCGTCGATCTCCGCGGTACAGCGCAAGCTCAAGATCGGCTACAACCGTGCCGCGCGGATGATCGAGGCGATGGAGATGGCCGGCGTAGTCACCCCGATGAACAGCAACGGCTCGCGGGAAGTGATTGCCCCGGGTGGCCCGCGCGATTGATGATCACTTTGCCGGGCGCCAACGACGGCGTTCGGCCTATTCACTGCTCAATGAGGATTCCCATGCGCGCGATTCGCATGCTGTTGGTTTCTGCCCTGACCCTGGGCTCGGTTACGGCTCATGCCGGTGAGCAAGACGTACAGCGCCTGACCCAATTGCTGGAAAAGTCCCAGACCATCGAGGCCAACTTCTCCCAGCTGACCCTGGATGCCAGCGGCACCAGCTTGCAGGAAACGACCGGCAAGATGACGGTCAAGCGTCCGGGGCTGTTCTACTGGCACACCGATGCTCCGCAGGAGCAGGTGGTGGTGTCCGATGGGCAAAAAGTCACCCTCTGGGACCCGGACCTGGAACAGGCCACGGTCAAGAAGCTTGACGTGCGTTTGAGCCAGACCCCGGCGCTGCTGCTGTCCGGCGATGTCTCCAAGATCAGCCAGAGCTTCGAAATCGCGTCGAAGGAGCAGGGCGAGGTCATGGACTTCACCCTCAAGCCCAAGACCAAGGACACGCTGTTCGACTCCCTGCGCATCTCGTTCCGCAAAGGGCTGATCAATGACATGCAACTGATCGACAGCGTCGGTCAGCGCACCAACATCCTGTTTAACGGGGTCAAGGCCAACCAGGCTGTCCCGGCGAGCACGTTCCAGTTCAAGATCCCGGAAGGCGCCGACGTCATCCAGGAGTAACGCGAGGCATCATGGACCTGTTTCGAAGCGAACCCGTTGCCCAGCCTCTGGCTGCTCGCCTGCGTCCGTCCAACCTGGACGAGTACGTGGGCCAGGAGCACCTGCTGGCGCGCGGCAAGCCGCTGCGTGAAGCGTTGGAGCAGGGTGCGCTGCACTCGATGATCTTCTGGGGGCCGCCGGGGGTTGGCAAAACGACGCTGGCCCGGCTGCTTGCGCAGTTTTGCGATGCACATTTCGAGACGGTCTCGGCGGTGCTGGCGGGGGTCAAGGAAATCCGCCAGGCCGTCGAGGTGGCCAAGCAGCAGGCCGGCCAGTATGGTCGGCGTACCATCCTGTTCGTCGATGAAGTGCACCGCTTCAACAAGTCCCAGCAGGATGCCTTCCTACCCTACGTCGAAGACGGCACCTTGCTGTTCATCGGCGCCACCACCGAAAACCCTTCGTTCGAACTGAACAACGCCTTGCTGTCGCGGGCTCGGGTCTATGTGCTCAAGAGCCTGGACGAAGCGGCCCTGCGCAAGTTGGTCAACCGTGCGCTGACCGAAGAACGTGGGCTGGGCAAGCGCAACCTGCGGGTCGGCGATGAGGCGTTCAAAATGCTCATGGCTGCCGCCGATGGTGATGGTCGACGCATGCTCAACTTCCTCGAGAACGCTTCCGACCTTGCCGAGGATGGCAGCGAAATCGACGTGCAGATGCTGCAAAGCCTGCTTGGCGACAGCCGCCGCCGCTTCGACAAGGGTGGCGAGGCGTTCTATGACCAGATATCAGCGCTGCACAAGTCGGTGCGCGGCTCCAATCCTGACGGTGCGCTGTACTGGTTCGCGCGCATGCTCGATGGCGGTTGCGATCCCTTGTACATCGCCCGTCGCGTGGTGCGCATGGCCAGCGAGGACATCGGTAACGCCGACCCCCGCGCACTGAGCCTGTGTCTGGCAGCCTGGGATGTCCAGGAACGCCTGGGCAGCCCCGAGGGCGAGCTGGCGGTGGCTCAGGCCATCACTTACCTTGCCTGCGCACCCAAGAGCAACGCCGTCTACATGGGCTTCAAGACCGCCTTGCGCGAGGCCGCCGAGCATGGCTCGCTCGAAGTGCCACTGCACCTGCGCAACGCACCGACCAAGCTGATGAAGCAACTGGGCTATGGCGATGAGTACCGCTACGCCCACGACGAGCCGGATGCCTACGCAGCAGGCGAAGATTACTTCCCCGACGAGCTCGAGCCACGCCCCTATTACCAGCCAGTGCCACGTGGCCTGGAATTGAAGATTGGCGAGAAACTGCGCCACCTTGCCGAACTGGACCGCAACAGCCCCCGTCAACGGAGAAAAACGTGATTGCCCTGATCGCTTCGGTGAGCGCCGCAGGTATTGCGGGCACCTTGCTTCGCTTTGCGGCGGGCAACTGGGTCAATGCCCACTGGCCACGGCACTTCTATCTCGCTACGCTTGCGGTCAATCTGGTGGGCTGCCTGATCATTGGTGTGCTGTACGGCCTGTTTCTCAACAAGCCCGGCGTGCCGATCGAGGTACGTGCGGGGCTGATTGTCGGCTTCGTCGGCGGGTTGACCACCTTTTCATCCTTTTCACTGGATACCGTGCGCCTGCTCGAAAGCGGACAGGCGCCCCTGGCCTTCGGCTATGCCGCCGCCAGCGTGCTGGGCGGGCTGCTCGCCACCTGGGCTGGCCTGGCCCTGACCCGAATCTGAACCAACACCTAAACACAACGAGAGAACGATATGCTCGATTCCAAACTGTTACGCGGCCAACTTCAGGAAGTGGCGGAACGCCTGGCCTCCCGTGGCTTCAGCCTGGATGTCGCGCGCATCGAATCACTGGAAGAGCGCCGCAAGTCGGTGCAGACCCGCACCGAGCAGCTGCAGGCCGAGCGTAATGCCCGTTCCAAATCCATCGGCCAGGCCAAGGCCAAGGGCGAAGACATCGCCCCGCTGATGGCGGACGTCGAGCGCATGGCCAACGAGCTGGCGGCCGGCAAGACAGAGCTGGACGAGATCCAGGTCGAGCTCGACGGCATCCTGCTGACCATCCCCAACCTGCCGGACGCCAGCGTGCCGGTCGGCGCCAGCGAAGAAGACAATGTCGAAGTGCGCCGCTGGGGCACGCCGCAGGTCTTCGACTTCGAGATCAAGGACCACGTTGCCCTGGGTGAGGTCAGCGGTGGCCTGGACTTCGAAGCCGCGGCCAAGCTGTCCGGCGCGCGCTTTGCCGTGCTGCGTGGGCCGATCGCCCGTCTGCACCGCGCCCTGGCGCAGTTCATGATCAACCTGCACACCGGCGAGCACGGCTACGAGGAGCACTATACCCCGTACCTGGTACAGGCCCCGGCCCTGCAGGGCACCGGTCAGTTGCCGAAGTTCGAGGAAGACCTGTTCAAGATCACCCGCGAAGGCGAGGCCGACTTCTACCTGATCCCGACCGCCGAAGTGTCGCTGACCAATCTGGTGGCGGGCGAGATCCTCGACGCCAAGCAGTTGCCGCTGAAACTGGTCGCCCACACCCCGTGCTTCCGCAGCGAAGCCGGCGCATCGGGCCGTGACACTCGCGGCATGATCCGTCAGCACCAGTTCGACAAGGTCGAGATGGTCCAGGTGGTGGAGCCGTCCAAGTCGATGGAAGCCCTCGAAGGCCTGACCGCCAACGCCGAGCGCGTGCTGCAGTTGCTGGAACTGCCATACCGCGTACTGGCCCTGTGCACCGGCGACATGGGCTTCGGTGCGGTGAAGACCTACGACCTGGAAGTGTGGGTGCCGAGCCAGGGCAAGTTCCGCGAAATCAGCTCCTGCTCCAACTGTGGCGACTTCCAGGCCCGCCGCATGCAGGCCCGCTGGCGCAATCCGGAAACCGGCAAGCCGGAGCTGGTGCACACGCTCAACGGTTCGGGCCTGGCCGTGGGCCGTACGCTGGTTGCGGTGCTGGAGAACTACCAGCAGGCCGATGGTTCGATTCGCGTCCCTGAAGTGCTCAAGCCCTACATGGGCGGCGTCGAGGTTATCCGCTAAATGAAGTACCTGCCGCTGTTCCATAAGCTGCAGGGCGGCCGGGTTCTGGTCGTCGGCGGCGGTGAGATCGCCCTGCGCAAGGCGCGTCTGCTGGCGGATGCCGGGGGTGTGCTACGGGTGGTCGCGCCGGAAGTCGACGGCCAGTTGGCCGCACTGGCCAGGGAAGGCAGCGGAGAGGTGCTGGTGCGTGGCTATCAGGTCGCTGACCTGGAGGGGTGCCGTCTGGTGATCGCTGCCACCGATGACCCGGCGCTCAACGCGCAGGTGTCGGAAGACGCACAAGCGCGCAGCCTGCCGGTCAACGTGGTGGATGCACCGGCCCTGTGCACGGTGATCTTCCCTGCCATCGTCGATCGCTCGCCCTTGGTGGTGGCGGTATCCAGTGGCGGCGATGCGCCCGTGCTGGCACGCTTGATCCGGGCCAAGCTCGAGGCCTGGATTCCGTCCACCTATGGCGAGCTGGCAGGCCTGGCCGCGCGTTTTCGTGACAAGGTCAAGTCGCTGTACCCGGACGTCAACCAGCGGCGCGGCTTCTGGGAGACAGTGTTCCAGGGGCCGATCGCCGAGCGCCAGTTGGCCGGGCAGGGCGCCGAAGCCGAGCGCCTGTTGCAGGCCATGGTCGATGGCGCGCCTGTGCAACAGGGCGGTGAGGTCTATCTGGTCGGTGCCGGCCCTGGTGATCCCGACTTGTTGACCTTCCGTGCCTTGCGCCTGATGCAGCAGGCTGACGTGGTGCTTTACGACCGTCTGGTGGCTCCGGCCATCATCGAGATGTGCCGGCGTGATGCCGAGCGTATCTATGTCGGCAAGCGTCGCGCTGACCATGCCGTGCCCCAGGACCAGATCAACCGCCTGTTGGTCGATCTGGCCCGCCAAGGGAAGCGTGTGTTGCGCCTGAAGGGCGGCGATCCGTTCATCTTCGGCCGGGGCGGCGAGGAGATCGAGGAACTGGCCGACGAGGGCATCCCCTTCCAGGTGGTGCCGGGTATCACGGCGGCCAGCGGCTGTTCGGCCTACGGCGGTATTCCGCTGACTCACCGCGACTACGCCCAGTCGGTGCGCTTCGTCACGGGTCACCTCAAGGACGGCACCAGCAACCTGCCCTGGAATGACCTGGTGGCGCCAGCCCAGACCCTGGTGTTCTACATGGGCCTGGTTGGCTTGCCGACCATCTGCGCCGAGTTGATCCGTCATGGTCGTGCGGCAAGCACGCCGGCAGCGCTGGTGCAGCAGGGCACTACCCGCAATCAGCGCGTGTTCACCGGGACCCTGGCAGACCTGCCGGACCTGGTCGCCCGGCATGAAGTGCATGCGCCGACCCTGGTGATCGTTGGGGAAGTGGTGCAGTTGCGTGACAAGCTGGCCTGGTTCGAAGGGGCGCAGAACAGCTGATCACTGGGACCACTTTGTGATCCATTTGCGGGCAAGCCCGCTCCCACAGGTACGGCGTCGCTTTAAACCTGTGGGAGGGGGCTTGCCCGCGAATGGGCTGCTAACCAGCCCCAGCTATTTCAACCCTGCCATATTCCCTTGCCCGCCAACCGCTCACGATCATGGGGCAACGAGAAGTCCTGCAATGGCCCCTTGGGCACGATGCCGTTCGGGTTGATGGTCTTGTGGCTCATGTAGTAGTGCTTCTGGATATGCTCCATATTCACCGTCTGCGCCACCCCCGGCCACTGATAAAGCTCGCGCAGCCAGTTGGAGAGGTTCGGATAGTCCGCCAGTCGTCGCAGATTGCACTTGAAGTGCCCGTGATACACCGCATCGAAGCGCACCAACGTGGTGAACAGCCTTACATCCGCCTCGGTCAGGTATTCGCCTGCCAGGTAGCGCTGGGTGTGGAGCAGCGCCTCTAGGTGATCCAGCTCATTGAACACCTCATCGAACGCTGCCTCGTACGCCTCCTGGGTGGTGGCGAAGCCTGCGCGATAAACGCCGTTGTTCACCGCCGGGTAAATGCGTTCGTTGAGCGCATCGATGGTGGCGCGCAGTGGTTCGGGGTAGAGGTCCAGACGGTTGCCGGTCAACTCGTCGAACGCGCTGTTGAAGATACGGATGATTTCCGCTGATTCGTTGTTGACGATGCGCTTCTCTTGCTTGTCCCACAGCACGGGTACCGTCACCCGTCCGGTGTAGTGCGGATCATCCAAGGTATAGCGTTGATGCAGGTACCGGAGAGCGTCGAGATGATCGCCGGTCGAGCCTTGTGCGGTGTCGAAGGTCCAACCATGCTCGCCCATCAGCCAGCTCACTACAGATACGTCGATCAGTGGCTCCAGGCCCTTGAGTGCGCGGAGGATCAGGGTGCGGTGCGCCCATGGGCATGCCAGCGAAACATACAGGTGGTAACGGCCTGCTTCGGCCGCAGGTAGCGCATTTCGGCGCTGGGCGTTTTCGCGGCGGAAGGCGCCATCCTTGCTGTTCTGGTACCACTGGTCATGCCAGCGGCCGTCGATCAAAAGGCCCATGTGGAGCTCCAATTACAAGTCGTTTGTCGTTGGAGCTCAGTCTAGGGCATACCGTTCGAATAAATAGCGCAAATATCGCCGGTCATTGATCGAGTGATTAGATGTTTCGGTTTGACCAGAACGTGCGCGCGGTGCTGAACGCCAGTTCGCGATCCTGGCCCAGACCGCGCAGCGCCAGGGCCATGGTCGCGACTACTGCCAGCTCGCCATAGCTGTCCTGCGCCGCGCCGCGCCATACCGCCAACAGATGCTCAGGCTCAAGCTTTGCCGGCTTGACGTGGCGTTGTGCGCTCAGCGCGGGCCATTCTTCGTCCCAGGCCTCGCTGCCAGTAGTGCCGTACAAGTGACTGACGACATCGGGGTTCACCTCGATCTCGCCGCCATCACCTTTGATCACCAGGGCGTGATCGCCGAGCAGGCGGCTGGCTTCGCGGTGCACGGCCTGGTAGCCGGGGTGGAAGATGCTTTGCAGGCCGCAGCGGGCGCCGAGTGGGTTGAGCACGCGGGCCAGGGAGTGGATCGGCGAGCGTAGGCCCAAGGTGTTGCGCAGGTCGATCATCCGCTGCAACTGCGGCGCCCAGTCCTGCAACGGGAAGAAGGCCAGTTGCTGCTGATCCAGGCTGCTGGCGACCGCTTGCCAGTCACGGCAGAGGGGGATGTCCAGCAGGGTGAGCAACTGTTCGGTGTATAGGCGCCCGGCCGTGTGGGCGCCGCCGCCATGCATGAGAATACGCACGCCGTTGCCAGCCAGGCACTTGGCGGCCAGCAGGTACCAGGGCAGGTGGCGCTTCTTGCCGGCATAGCTTGGCCAGTCGATATCCACGGCGATCGATGGCGCTTGCAGGTGGCTGCGCAGGGCTTCGGTGAAACCAGCCAGTTCCTCGGCACTTTCCTCCTTGTGCCGCAGCAGCATCAGGAAGGCGCCCAGTTGGGTGTCTTCGACTTTCCCTTCGAGCAGCAGTGTCATCGCCGCGCGCGCTTCCTCGCGGGTCAAGCCCCGTGCCCCTCGCTTGCCCTTGCCAAGAATGCGCACGAATTCGGCGAAGGGGTGTTCGGCCGGGGTTTCCAGGGTCAGGGGGCTTGGGCTGTCGGTCATCGGCTCGGTCATATGCAGTTGGTCGGCTTGGGCAGGCCCGCCAGCTTGGCGGCCAGTTTGGCGGGGGTGCCGTTGAACAGACGGTTCAGGTGCGGGCTGTTGCCCTTGTCCGGGCCCAGCTTCAGGGCGGTGTACTTGATCAGCGGACGAGTCGCTGGCGAAAGCTGATATTCGTCGTAGAACTGACGCAGCAGTTCGAGGACTTCCCAATGGTCCGGGGTCAATGCGATCGCTTCACGGGCGGCCAGGGCTTGGGCGACCTCGTGGGACCAGTCCTGCAAGTCGACCAGGAAGCCGTCCTTGTCCAGGGCGATCGAGCGATCGCCGACAGTCAGGTTGCTCATAGCCAGGTGTTGACCTTGTCGTAGTGCAGCGAGAGCTCGACGAAGGCGGGATAGTCCACGGCCTTTGCCAACTCGCTGGGGATTGCGCGGGCCTGTAGGTCTTCTTCGAGGGCGAACAGGCGTTGCTCCAGGCCTGCAGCGTGCAACACCCGGTAAGGTTCGCTGCCAGGCTTGAGGGCGTAGGTTGCATCGCCGCACAGCAGCAGCGCGTCCTGGGTGTCCAGCAAACGCAGGCAACTGGCCAGGCGGTCGTCGCCGAAGGGCGAATGGCTGATTACATGCAAGGTCATCATCAGAGGGTCACCACCTGGTCGAAACGGGCGATCAGTGCGCGCAGCGCTGCATCGTCGAGAACCTGTACCGGCAGTTCCAGCGTGCTGCCGTCCAGCCCGCGCTGCTGGAGGCTGTGCGCGCAGGCGAACAGTTCCTCGACCCCGAACATCGGAAGCGCCTGCAGGTTGGCGGCAAGGTTCTTCTGCTGCAGCAGCGCCGGTTGTTGGCTGCTGGCGAGCTGGAAGACACCGTCGTCGAGAAACAGCATGCCCAGCGGCAGGTCGAAGGCGCCACCGGCAAGCGCGATATCCAGCGCTTCGCGGGCGGATGGCCCATTCCAAGGCGCCTGACGGCTGATGATCAACAAGGATCTGGCCATTTCAATCGCCTCCGAAGCAGACCAGGCGGTCTGCCATTTGCGCAGCTTCGTGCAGTTGCCCAAGGCCGGACAGCTCCCAGGGTTTGGGCAGGTTCACGGCAGGGCGCTGGTAGCGGTTGGCTTCGGCCTCGTCGAGCACGCCACGGCGCAATGCTGCGGCGATGCAGACCACGGCATCGAGCTGATGGTCGCTGACGAAGCTGCGCCATTGCGCTGCCACATCCTGTTCATCCTGCGGCGCGACGACGTTGGCCGAGGCGCTGTGCACCCCATCCTGATAGAAGAACAGTCGGGTAATCTCGTGTCCGCCGGCCAGGGCCGCCTCGGCGAAGCGCAGCGCGCGGCGCGAGGAGGGCGCATGGGCCGGAGAAAACACCGCGATGGCGAATTTCATGGAAGGCTCGTGCAAAGAAATGCCGTCATGATAAAGCAAAAAGCCCGCACCTGTAGGCGCGGGCTTTTGTCTGACGGCAACGATGGTCAGGCGCGTTCCTTGCTCTCTGGCAGGAACCAGTTCAGCACCAGGGCGCAGATGCCGCCGGTGGCAACGCCCGACTCCAGAACGTTACGCAGCGCCGCCGGCATGTGCGCCAGGAACTCCGGCACCTGCGCCACGCCCAGCCCCAGGGCCAGCGACACGGCGATGATCAGCAGCGCCCGCCGGTCCAGGCGGGTGCTGGCCAGGATGTTGATCCCTGATGCCGCCACCGCACCGAACATCACCATCGCAGCGCCACCCAGCACAGGCTCCGGCACGGCCTGGATCACCCCGGCTACGCTCGGAAACAGCCCCAGCAGTACCAGCATGAGCGCGATCCAGACACCGATATGACGGCTGGCGATGCCCGTCAGCTGGATCACCCCATTGTTCTGCGCAAAGATCGAGCTGGGGAAGGTGTTGAACAGGCCCGCCAGCAGCGAGTTGGCACCATTGACCAGCACCCCGCCCTTGATCCGTTGCATCCACACCGGCCCCTCGACCGGCTGGCGCGACACTTTGCTGGTGGCTGTCACATCGCCAATGGCTTCCAGCGAGGTCACCAGATAGATCACCAGCATCGGAATGAACAGCGCCCAGGAGAAGCCCAGGCCGAAGTGCAGCGGGACCGGCACCTGGAACAGCGCTGCCTCGTGCATACCAGTGAAGTCCAGGCGCCCCAGGTAGCCTGCCAACGCATAGCCCACCGCCAGCGCGATGACGATGGCGCAGCTGCGCATCCACACCACCGGAATCCGGTTGAGGATCACGATGATCGCCAGCACCACGCCCGACAGCAGCAGGTTCTCGCCATTGGCGAAGGTGCCATTGCCCATGGCCGTAAAGCCACCACCCATGCTGATCAGGCCAACCTTGATCAGCGTGAGGCCGATCATCAGCACCACGATGCCGGTCACCAGTGGGGTGATCAGGCGCTTGATGAACGGCAGGATGCGCGAAACGCCCATCTCCACGAACGAGCCGGCGATCACGACCCCGAAGATCGCCGCCATCACGCCTTCGACTGGCGTGCCTTGCTTGACCATCAGCGCACCACCGGCAATCAGCGGCCCGACGAAGTTGAAGCTGGTGCCCTGGACGATCAGCAATCCCGCGCCGAATGGCCCGAAGCGCTTGCACTGGACGAAGGTGGCGATGCCCGAGATCACCAACGACATCGACACGATCAGGTTGGTGTCCCGCGGCGAAACGCCCAGCGCCTGGCAGATCAACAGGCCGGGAGTGACGATTGGCACGATGATCGCCAACAAGTGCTGCAGTGCTGCCAGCAGGCCGATCAGTGGCCGCGGCTTGTCCTCGAGGCCAAGGACCAGTTCGTTGGCAGGCGCCGTCGCGCCCGGCTCGTGTTCGAGTGAACTCATGGGAAACCGCCCCGAAGAAAAAAGGAGCGCATTTTACGGGGCCCGACGGCGAAGGGGTAGAGGTACGTCTTGGCCGGGCTGCTCTTTGTTTCTTTGTGGAGGTGGGGGGGGGCGTGCAACCCCAAAAGCACCCGCCCACAAAAAAGCCCGCCGAAGCGGGCTTTCCTGAACCGTCCAATCGCTAACGATCAGTCGTCACGACCCATGATGCCGAACAGCTGCAGCAGGCTGACGAACAGGTTGTAGATCGATACATACAGGCTGATGGTCGCCATGATGTAGTTGCGCTCGCCGCCATGGATGATGGCGCTGGTCTGGAACAGGATGCAGACCGACGAGAACAGCACGAAGCCAGCGCTGATTGCCAGTTGCAGGCCGCTGATCTGGAAGAAGAAGCTCGCGACCACGGCACCCAGCAACACGAAGAAGCCCGCGGTGATGAAGCCGCTGAGGAAGCTCATGTCGCGGCGGGTGATCAGCACGTAGGCCGACAGGCCACCGAATACCAGTGCGGTCATGGCGAAGGCCGAGCTGACCACTTCAGCGCCACCGGCCATGCCGAGGTAGCGGTTGAGGATCGGGCCGAGGATGAAGCCCATGAAGCCGGTGAGGGCGAAGGTCGAAACCAGGCCCCAGACCGAGTCACGCAGCTTGGCGGTGAGGAAGAACAGCCCGTAGAAGCCGATCAGCACCACGAAGATGTTCGGGTAACCAACACGCATCTGTTGAGCGACGAAAGCCATCACGCCGCTGAAGGCAAGCGTGAGCGCCAGCAGGCTGTACGTGTTGCGCAGGACCTTGCTGACCTCCTGCTGTTCGACCTGCTGGCCGTGTTGTACGGCGTAATCCTGTTCGCGCATGGCGACACTCCTGTGGGTTTGAAACGTTCAGATGCAAAGATCATAACAGAGCCTCTGCAACGGGCGACAGAGAGAGTTTGACAGCGTGTTTCATTACGGTATGATTGCCGCCGCAAAACAAGCTGGAAGCGTGGCCGAGTGGTTTAAGGCAACGGTCTTGAAAACCGTCGATGGGCAACTATCCTAGAGTTCGAATCTCTACGCTTCCGCCACATTCAAAGCCCTGATTTTTCAGGGCTTTTTGCGTTTCTGGAGCATGGAAAAACCACCCGTGGGAACGCCCTTGGGAATGGTTTGATTTGTCAGCGCTGACAATACTTTGCTACTTGGTTGGTTTCGCCAGGGCTCCAATTCGACGATAAACCCGCTCGATAATGTCGCCCTTGGTGTGGCCAAGCAGCAGGCTGGCGTGGTCGATATCAGCGATCTCAGACGCAGCCTTCGGGCGAATGTCTCGGAATTGCAATTGTCCGATCCTGCTGGCTAGCGCCTGGTCACCGGCGGCGACTGCTTCCTTCACCACTTCCTCCCTGGCATCGTCCCAGCGGTGGCGCAGCATGGGCGCTGTCACCCGCTTGCCTTTCTCGGTCACTTGCTTGACCGCTCTGATCTTGAACTCTTCGGGGTAACGCTGACGACTCATGGCGCCTCCTATTTGGGCCTCATTATGAGGCTTGAAGGTGTCTACGAAACCAGGCGCGATTCATACCTACCGAGCTTCCTGCTCAGAGAGTGACTTGCGGAGCCTGCCTCAACCAACCTTGGACATCACTGGTCTTCCCACGAGCGCTGTCAGTGCAGGCAGCCTCTTGCTCCGGATGTAGTCGATGCTTCCCACCAGATACACGCTGTCTCTGGCCCGGGAAATGGCAACGTTCATGCGTCGGTCGTCCGCATAGAACGTGGCGGGCCCGACGGTACGCACGAACGAGAAGAAGACGACGTCAGCCTGCCGTCCTTGGAACGCATCGACGGTATCAACCTCGATCGTCAGGTGCTCACGGAAATCGAGTTTTCCCAGGGCAAGCTTGAGCTGCCTACACTGCGCGCGGTACGGCGTGATCACGGCTACGCTCAGCCGCTTGCCGTCGCTGAAGTAAGGCTTGGACTCTTCGCCTTCAGGCGTGGGGGTGCTGTCATTCAGCATCACATCACCAGATTTTGCAGCATCACCACCACCGGCGGCGGCATTAGCAGTCACCGCAGCTTTCGCATCGCCAATTTGCTCACACATGGTCTTCAGGCGATCAACGATGATCTGAATCTCGCGCTGGTTGATAAGTGTCTTCTCTACTTCGTTTTTGCGTTCAGGGGGAACGAAGTAGCCCTTGGAATCGTAAGTCAGCCAGGCGAAATGCTCGAACAGACCATTACCTTTCGTGCGGCTGTGGGCGAGGCTGTTGTTGTAGAAGTGCTTGGAGATGAATTTTCCGATCTCAGGCAGCATTCGGTACTGCTTCAGCAGCGTGCCTTTCATGTGCCCCGGGAAGTTTTCAAAGATGCGCTCGATGACGCCGCCTCTGATGAGCTTCTCCTGGGCTTTATCGAGTGCCGATAGGGCTGAAGACTCTTCCTTGCAGAAGGTCGGTGGCAATTGCTTGTGGTCGCCGACCAGGACGCATTTGCGGGCCACTGTGAGTGCCATGAGCCACTCGGGCAGAGTAGCTTTGGAGCATTCATCGACAATGGCCAAGTCGAACATGTCGCTGTCCTTGTCGATGAAGTGATCCACCTGGTTGCAGGTAACGCCGATGATCTGATAGCGGTCGGCGAGGTTGCGCACTAGCCACCGGGGAAGATCGACGCTCCCGTCGCTGTTCGTGCGTCCGCGATCCAGCTTTTGCCACAAACGCTCTGTGAGCTCTGGCGCTTTCTCCCAGGCATCTCTCCATACGGCATCAGCCCGATCAAAAGCTTGTACTTCGATGGCTGCTGGGTTTTCCAAGGTGGTGACCATGAAGCGTGGGTAGCGCATCACCATGGACATATCGGAAGCTGAAAGGTGCGTGGTCAGGCGATCAAGAGCGTTGTCGACTGCGACGTGTGTTTCGGAGCTGATGAGGATTCGCGCTTCGGGTTTGCTACGTAGGGTCTGGAGGATGATCTCCACGATTGCGGTGGTTTTACCGGTGCCAGGAGGCCCTTGGAGGAAGAAAATGTCTTCGCAAGCCAAGGCTTTCTGGATTTGGGAGTAGGCATAAGTGTCAGCCAAGTAGCACTCCTGCATCGGAGCGGTGGCATGGATGGCCATCGAATCGTGCAGCCCCAGTTCGGCAAGTTCAGCTCCAACCTTCGTTTTGCGATCGGTAGCGCGGGCGTTGCCTGCCGGCTTGCTGTCCGATGCATCGTCTGTGGATTCAGCCGCCTCGGTGTAATACTTGGCCAGGGTGTTGTTGTGAGCGACGTTGCAGTTGGCACCACTGCGGAATCGCAGGACATACTTGATCTGTCTTTCATACTTTGCGCGGGTGATCGGATCGGCTGTCATCTCGACAAGCTTTACCAAGTACTCCAGCCAGTCGTCGATGTGATCGAGGAAGTCTGGATTCGGCGCGATAGGGGAAGGAGATGTGCTCAGGTCTTCCTGGTTGAAGTGCTCTTTAGATGTCATCTCAGATCACCTCAACTTTCGGCTTCAAGAGCGACAGTGCGCCCGCTGGGTTTCGTACGCCAATGCCCATCAGAATCTTGCTCATCAGTGGGTCGTTTCGTTCCAGTTGCTCGATGCTCAACGGCAGTTCAAGCACTTGGCCAGCCGCGAGTGCCTCAACGATACGCATGTCATCATCGATGGAGAGCGTGTCCATGTTGAGGTGTGCCATTTCCGCTGCGAGCAATTTGTCCAAGCCCAAGACAAGGCGGTTGACCGTAAATTGGGGCAGCGCGTTGATTAACTCATCGTTGGTGGTGTAGCCCAGTCGCACGGCCTCGGAAATGGCGATGAAGCACTCCCTGAATTGCCAGGCACCCCATTGGAAGCTGAGCTTCACGCGTGTTGTGCTTGATGTGCTCATGGTTGCCTCCTTGCTGGGTGACGCACTGACTTCGTTGCCAGGCCGATCGCTGGCCAGTAGATGTCTGTGTCGTCGCGCGAGAGCAGGGTGAATACCTGCTCGATGGTTTTTGAGGGGTGTAGGTCGTTGATCCAGCCCATGAGTTTCTTGATTTCATCGCGACGAGATGTGAACACCTGACGGGCCTTGAAGAAGTTGTCCTGGTGTTCGCGGGCGGCTGCCAGCGAATGTACAATCTCTGAGCGTGCTTCCTTGTCCGCATCGAGTGTGGAGAACTCTTTAAAGTCGTGGGCCCACTTGATGCGTGTTTGGATAATCGTCCTACGATGTTTGAGGTCTGATGTTCTGCGCTTGGCGTCTTCCCAGTCGGGCCTCGTATCGATGAGCACCTGATTGATTTCCCTGAGCGTACCGCCATCGGGCATTTGTGAAATCCACAGGTTGGCCAGGGGCGAATCGCTGTCCGAGAATTGGTAATAGTTCTCGAAGATGTCCTGCAGTGCTCTGAATTTGGTACCGCACTGCTCGTAGAGGGCCTTCACACGCTGTCTCACGAGCTGGTGTTGCTCACTGTTTCGCTCCTTCTCGGACTTGAGTTCGGATGTGGAAATTCTGAAGTCACTTAGCTGCTTTCGCAGCTTGCTCTGATAGCTTTTGATGCGGCTCAGATCGCGTTCATAGTCCTTTGCATCGGACTTGACATCTCGTGCAAATTGTTTGACGAGCTTGGTGATCTCGGGGGTTGTGATGCGAGGCGGACGGTTCGCAATTTCCGCTTGCCAGGTACGGCGTTCCTCGGCGCGGGAAAGCCGGATCATCTCTTGATTGAGTTCATCCAGGTACGAAATCGTCGACCGGATGACTTGGGTTTTGTCTCGCTCAAGATTCCAGCGCAGCTCGCTGATGTTTTTGCGCAGCCAAGCCTCGACACACAGGAACATGGCCTGTGGGAGGTCTTTGAGATGGTCGATGTAGTCTGTGGTCTTCTCGATGTGATCGTTGAGGAACTCAACATACTGCTTGAGCTCCTCTTCGCGCAGCTTGGCGAGCTGCTGGATTTGCAGCTTGTAAGCGTCGGCTTGAGCTTGAACCCGAGCCTGGCTAGCCGCTGCCTCGCGTTCATACTCGTCGATCATGCACTGCGTTTTCTGCAGGTGCTTATCCAGGCTACGGCTGGTGAAGTAATGGACAAGTTTCTTTAGCATCCTGGGCTCCTTGCACTACGGGCGCACAAAAAATTCGTATGCCTGATCCCAGGACGTCTGCTCAGGCAGCACATCCGTGAGGCGGACATCGATCGTGGCCAGCATCGTCCGTGCGATTTTGTCGGTGTCACCACCCTCTAATGCAGTCGCTTCAAGAGACTGCTGCAATGTTTTGAGCTCCTCGCGATAGGAGTCCATGCGCGCCTGTTCGAGTTGCTGTTCGGTACTGGCAGCCTGGAGCGCCTTGCGGTCGCTGAGAAGGGTGTTCTTGATAGGGGTGAACATGAGGAACTGAAGCTCCAAGTGAGCGTTCAGGTCTTTACTCAGCATCTGGTAGCGCTCACCGGCCTGTCGTGTGATCTCTTGCCGTTGACGCTCGTAGTCTTCTTTGATCTGGAGAATCTTCTGCTGATAGCTGGCCTTAAGCTGATAGAGGGCCTCTGCCTCTTGGGAGGGCAAGCTGGCGATCTGCTTTTCGATTTGCTTCTGCACGGCCATGAGTTGACCTTTGCGAGCACGGTATTCCGAGAACACCGAAATACTCCCGGAAAACGGCAGCATGTCCTTCCACTCGAACTTGAATTCGGACATCGTTCCGACCAGCCCAGCGTACTGCGACAGGTTGATCGAGCCGTTGGTTAGCTGGGACATCGCAGCCTGCATATCCTCCATCGCCAGCTTTCTACCTTGGCCTGCGAAGTGGCCGACATAAGCAGAGACAGCGAACGAGAACCCAATCGAGAATACGGCGCCCAGTGCAATGGGGCCAAGGGCCCCAAGCGTGGTGCCAAACAGGGCGGTGGAGGCGATCTCGGAGGCCACCCATTGGCCCAGGAAGGTCGCCGTTGCGGTACCTGCGCTATACGCCAAGGATCCACCCACGACCGAAACCGTGGTGCTGATCATTGATCCGCCGAACTCCAGACTGTCGATTTCACCTCGCGAAAACTTGTAGATGTTCTGGCCAAGGCTTATCGCGATGTTGGCGACAGCCGAAGCGACGTTGCCTTTGATCAGGTGGCCACCTGCGTTCTTGAGTACGGTATGCGAGGCACTGTCGATCAGGTTCTGGCCCAGGTGCTGAATGCCAGTAACCAAAACGGCATTGCCGGCGCCCTTTATCGAGCTCAGAACAATGCGCTCGGCTGCCTCGTAGCACTGCTCCATCGTGAGGGGTTCATCGCTGCGCATGATGCCAAGTAGCTCGGACGCGGCGCTTAGCGTTGCACCACCGATAGCCCCAGCCTTGGCCGCATTCGCGTATTGCATGCGAGTGAACTCAGCGCGCACTCGGTTTTTTTCTGCGTACTCCGGGCCTTTATCTTCCTTGGTGGTATCTTTGACGAGCTCCTCCGAGCTGCCTTTACCACGACGCTTGAGTGGCTTGCTCTTTATGTCAGGGCGATCGTCCGAGTGAATCGAGTCATCCAGGGTCTCAGCAGTCTTCTTGTAGTTCTTGCTGACCTCGGGTCGCTTCTGGGCGTTTTTGGTTGCTTCATTTTTGGCAACGGTTCGGGCGTCAGCGAGCTGCTCCTCCGGGATGATCTTGCCAACGTCCTGATAGTCACCATGGTTGATGGCTTTGGTGCTGTCCTCGGCAGTCTTGTAGAACTTGAGCTGGTAGTCCTTGGAGCCATCAGGGGTGTTGATGCGAATGTCGGTGACTGGATCGTTGTGTCGCCCTACATCCAGCGTGGCTCGGTGGTTGTTGGCGCCCTTGCCAGCTGCTTCGATGTTGTACGAGCCCGCGTGGTGAGCTTCAGCGATTCGACCCTGCTGTTTGTCCAGGGCCCAGTTTGCATACTCACCATCTTTTCTCGTGATCGATTGCTTGAGCATCACCGAGTATTGATCCAATGCATCGGTCAGGAACTGGTTCTGCAGTTCGTTGAAGCCAGCCTGCGCATAGAGGACACCCTGTTCGAGGGTCTCTTTCGTGTCCATGTCATCTCATCCTTCAGATAGGCCTAGCCGGCATAGCCGCTGTCTCTGCCTGCGGCAGTCCACCCTAATGCATCGGCGCGCATGCGCTCCTTGATGTGGTTTACCATAAAATAATGGCGAAATGCCATTTTTGGTTGATGGCATTTTCACGGAGGGTGGCGAAGTCGCCTATTGAGGGCGCCGATGAAGAGACAATCCTAAGGTCGCCCTTTTAGCTCATTACTTTGGGATAGGGCTTGGCTGATTAAAAAGCCTTGATAAACGCTCCTAGAAGCACGTGATCATTCTCAAAATGTTCTCGGTTGGCCTGTACTCAAGGCCAACATTCATCCGGATAGGACGGTGTGTATCATGCCGAGAAAGTTCAATTACGACGTTAAAGCTCATAACGTCATGTTCTTTCTGATAACGAAGGCCGTAGATATAGTTGTCTTCGATCTTCATGCGGATGAGAAAAGCCAGTTCGTCCTTTTCAATGTCTGTGATCCCTCCTTTTACAAGCTTGCCAGCGGTGATCAGGTAATTGAATTTGGCGTCTTCGATGAAGACATCCATTTCAGTGAGTTGGGATACGTTATCGGAAATGGCGTTTAGCGAAAAATAGGTGTCAAACTCTAAGCCCGGTATCGGTTTCCTTTCTATCTTGTAGCTTAAGAAGTGACTGAAGTAATGCTGTTGGAAGCTTTTGATTTTGTAACCGTAATTCTCGAATGAATAGCTTGTTATGTTTACGTTTTCGTCATTCGAACGATCGTCTTCGTGTGCGACAATCATCATATTACCATGTTTGATGCACTGATTTGCCAGAACCGTTGAAAGATATGACTTCGCTCGCGACTCATAGGTGGTGGGAATATATCCAATGTATGCTTGGTCTGGTGAAAGACTTTCGTTGATCCGCTCCAGCGACGCATTACTTAGATTGTTGACGTAAATGCAGAAAATATTAGTGCTGTGTTGATATTCGTACGATCTTGCTAGAATTAATTGCTCCTTGAGAATTTCATAGATTCGTTGTTGCAGTTCATTAGATCCAACAAGGTCTCCAACCAGGATGCTGTGAGAGCTTCTAGGGTCGAGTAGACGTAAGAGCTTATCCATGGCGACACGTCCATAGCTGTAATCATCTATCATGGTGGAATCGAAAAGAAAAGCTGCCTCATCCTTTTTGGTGGATGGGACGAGTGTCGTTCTGAGGGTCTCATAATTTACTCCGCTTTTGGCGAGGCTCTGTACAGTGGTGCCGAACATCCATTGGATTTCTTTTCGCATCCTGGGGGCTGGTATCTTGTAATGATCACCCACTGACTCCAGAAATACGTTACCCCGAGCATTGAGTGTAAAAATGGTCGTCATAGTAATTATTCCTTTGATCTTGAGTGCCTCTCAGGGAGGCTGAATTAAAGTAATTAATCATAACTCATCAAGCGAACGCTATGTCTTGGCAGCGTGCTGGCACCAATACTAAGCGTCATATGCTTTCACTGCACTCATGGATCTTTGGATTTCTGCAACTTGCCTTGGACTTGCATGCTCATTTTGGTGGGCTGAGGAGCAGGAGATGATAAGTCAGAAACTGTCTCCGTTACGGAGTACGGTCAGAATTAGACTTTTGTTGTTGAATTAGTTGATCTTATATGTTTTGGATATTCGCCAAAAGCTTTGGCTCGGACTGGAGGTGGGACCGTGTACGCATTAAGTGGAAGTGCAAGAATCCATACTAAAGAGCGGGGTTGGGCAGAAGGTCAAGATATTACTAAACTCAATCCCAATATGCCTGTGATAAAAATGGATTGTAGCGATATAGTTGAGTGTGCTCAAAAACTATGTGATAGGTGAGGTTTCATGAGGCGTGGCGAGTTGATTGTTCTCCACGCAATCCTATCGCACGCTTGGTTCGTATTCGTCATATATGTTGCTGTATTCGTCGCATCGGCTGCATAGTTCGCCATTCTCAGTTTCGTAAGTTTCAAGAATTTTATGGCATCCGGTGCATCGAGCTATATGATTCTGATAGGAGCATAAGTGACAATGTTCTTCTTGAAGGTCGAACAGTGGGTTGCCACAACCTCCACAGTTTTCAATGATCTCGTCATCTTCGTAAAAATCTTCCTTTGTGGATCTTAGCTCTTCGCTAAGCAATTCTACAAAGGAGTCGGAGCTATTGCAGACGAGGCAAGTATATCTAAATTCGATGTTGTCAAATGGAATCCTTGCCTGCATATCCTCTCTATTGGGCTCCAGCAATGGGGAGCCACAGTATTGGCAGTTGCAGCACTCAAATAGCATCAGCGTGTGTTTGAGAAGACCGATGCCCTCCCACTTTCGACGAGATTCATTAAGGTTGCGTGCGAAGAACTCATGATTCCTTAACATGGTTTCCCAGGCGTCACCCAATAAGGCGGCTGGGTTCTCTTCTAGCTCGTTCGTTATAAAGTCTTTCAGTAGTGGGAAGAGTTCTAGTAGGAATTTATTTATGTCTTCAACAGGATGTTTTGGATGGAGGTGTTCAAGGTCGTTTCGGCATCTTTGCAGTTCGTTGACAGCTTTCCAGTTTGTGTTTATGCCAAGTCCATTGAAGTGAAGCTCTATGTCTGCAACATCAATCGTCTTGTTGCGCTCTAGTTCAGGGCGCCATTCGATGTTGTGGCTGCTTGTACGATAGGGTTTAAATTTTCTAGCTTTGTAAATAAGCGTTGCTGCATGCTCTGGAGAACGAGCGAGGTCTGCAATTTTATATTTGAAAAGTAGAAGTACGCCTGCAAACAAGTTTCTAGCTGCTGAGATTGCTCTCAGCGGATTTCCAGACCTTCCTTGGCTGAGCTGGTAATCTTCTATCCCTAGTTTCACAGATGCGATTGCGTTTTGTAGAACTTTTTCTTTGTCAAGAGTCGGGGTACTTGCAGACATGCGTTGGCCGTTCCTTGGTCGGGCTGGGAGATGCTCGACTCTACTGAATCTCTCAAGCATGCTTCAAGGGGGCACTGAATATCAAGCGTCGAATTTACTGGCGTGGGAGTGCGTTCTGTCGGTCGATTCAGATAGGCAGCGAAAATTTCGCCTCGCAGGTGCTTTCATCGGTACCGAGGTTGGTATTGGCCGCTCGTGCGTGTGGAATGGAGTGAAACATGTCAATGAGGCAAGTGGAGGCCGATAAACCAACTGAGGTTGAGTCGCTTGAGCTCAACCAGAACGAACGGATGCTGGGTGGCTGCCTGCGCTGCAGAGCGCGCTGTTGAACGAGAGCTCCACGCTCTTCTGGCGCAAGTTCTACCAGAACGGCAGCCACGCCGGCCTCATCCTCTACACGACCGATCCGGCCCACAGCGAGAAGTTCGTCGACGACCTGCGGGATGCGATGAAGAACAGCAAAGGGCCAGGCAATTTCCGCAATCTGTTCATGTACGCGCCCAACGGGAAGACGGTATCCAGCTGCTGCCGATCAGCGAAGTGGCGGCCAAGGATGACTTCGGGGCGATAAAGAACATCAGCCGGGATGACCTGCTCGCAGCCCTGCGCATTCCGCCGCAACTGATGGGCATCGTGCCCCAGAACGCTGGCGGCTTCGGCTCGATCAAGGAGGCGACGGAAATTTGGGCGATGAACGAACTAGAGCCTGTCCAGACACGTTTGGCTCAGGTCAATGACTGGATTGGAGAGGAGGTGGTGCGTTTCGCACCATTCGAGATACCAGCGCGGGGGTGAAATCCCCTGCGCAGTGAACGAGGCGCAGTGGAAGACCTGAGCAGCCTGCGACGAGTTGGTGCTGAGTGCAAGCTTTGGCATTGTCAAGATTTTTGAGCGATGTCTTCTTCCAGTTCGCGTACGGCCTTTTTGATTTTGATCATCAATAGTCGTTCGACTTTTGAATCGGAGAACTTATCGACTAGGTCCCCGTACCACATTTTAAGCCTTTCGCGCTTCTGTCCTATGGTCATGTTGTCAAAATTTGGAATGTATTTGTGCTCTTGCTTTTCGCCGTGTTTGAGCTCGTAAAAAGTCTTGATCAATGACTTCAGCTTGATTTTCCCTGTCAGGCCTGCACGTTCGATTAGCTTTGATATTGTATGGTTGATGCTCCTTAATTGAGTTGTTGTTGATATCTGAGAGAAATAGGCGACCCACCCTAAGCGCTTCCCTTCCAATATGCATCCGGTGATTCTCAAGTTCAATTTCCATGAGCAATAAGCCACGGCTCTTTCTTTATCCTTCTTGGATCTCGCTGCCGCAAGCCTGTGTCTATATGCGGTGAGGATATTTGCGAGCGAGGACTCAAAGCGCAAGATGCTGGATTGCTTAATTTGTATCTGGTTTTTATCTATTTCATAGCCTAGAAAATCAAAGGGAACGGAAAGTTTGTCAATTTTTGATTTTGAACCGGCTTCGATAGCGTGCGGTGACAAACCTAAGCGCTTAAGATCATCGATTATCTGATCTGCAATATCTGCTGACCGTCCTCGAGTAGTTAGTATCAAGATGTCGTCTACGTAGCGCTTGAACCATATCGTATTGTCACTTTTGTATTTGCAATCAATCGTCTGCAGGGCTGTTTCCGCCAAAATATTGGAGATTGCAAGCCCTTGAGGGATGCCTCGCATGTTTTTAGGGGCATTTTTCCCGCCCTTAGCCTCAGGAACAGTCGCAGTGGTGATCGCTGCATTTATAAGCTCTCGAAACTCAACTTTCCGTATTTTGTTCTTTATGGATTTTTCTATGAGCTCATGAGGGATTGATGGGTAAAATTTCTGCAGGTCAACTTTAATGTATTCTGAGTATTTGCCGCTGGCCAAGGCGGCGCTAAGTGACTCAATGACTGTTTGTGGAAGCGCGAGTTTTGATTCTGGGAATATAACTGCCAAGGAGTCGCAAAGTGCACGGAGAACTATCCTGTCACGAGCAGTAGGGATTGAGATCTGCCGAGGGCAAGAGGTGGCCCCCTTCAGTATTAGCTTCTCTTTGTAAGGCGTGAATTTAAATGCGCCTGACTTGACTCGCTCAGATATAAATTCAACTTCGCTCTTGAGTGTTTTTTCAATGTTGGCCGGTCTAACCCTGTCAATGCCGATAGCGCCAGAGTTTTTTATTCGGTTTTTGTAGATCTCGGATAGACTGCGCTTTGAGAATTTTCTATTGAATGTTGATGAGGCACTCATGAGAACTTCCACGCGTAAATTGCAACTGCGGCTGGGGTTAGATATAAGATTATGCTAAATAACCAGCGTCTAACGAGCCAGAATGCTACATGCAAATATTCGTCCCATGTGGGGATTCTGCTAGTAAGTCCATGTGAGAAAACCCTGGCGACGCGGTCGTCAGTCTCGGTGTGATTTTCGCACTCCGCCAATATAGCATCATATTGGGATTGATGGGGGGCCGCGCTTGATGAGTTGGATGGTATCGAATTGTATAGGCGCTGAAGCTCAAGGTAGTTTCGGCGCATTTGGATTGCTCGTCCTTTGAAGTCTCTATTTGCTACTGCTAAGGAAACGCCAAGGAGACCAATCGATAAAATTGCAGAAAGAACACTCGTGTCTTTTCCAAGTAGTTCCGGATATTTGATGGTGGACACAGCAAGAGCTGCCCCCAGTAGTGCATACCAAACCAGCAGCAACTGGGAATGAAAGTCAAGCCATTCAAGTCGTTTATGAGCTTGGATGCGTGCTTTGTACGTAAACCAGACTTTGTCGCGCAATTTCAATTCCTTTTGAAAAAGAGGGGCGTAGGACAGTTTGAGTATCGTTGAACATCCCTAAGGATCCGGAGCTTTCGCTCACAGCCGAAGCTGTAATTATTAGAACCGCCCTCACGAAGGAGAGGAAGAACCTACGCCCCTCTGTAGGCATCTTACTTCGCCCCGAGACGTCTGCCTAGTCCATGGCTGGCCAAATGCCAGAGATTTCTCTGACCGAAGTAGAAATGCTTCAAGCGAAATCGGTGAGCTTTGAAAGTGCGGTTTACCTACTTCTGCCCTGGCGCGCGCAATCGTCCCCCCGCCGCGCCCGCGGTCTAAACGTGTCGGAAATTCTGCATCCTTGCACCTAACCCCTGGGGGCCTTGGTACAGGCTTGCGTTGGATTAGAGGTGAACGAAAATCCCTGCGGAACCCTGCGCAGAGGGTGTGTCTGGCGGTGCAAGGGCAGCAGTTTAAGCCTTTTTCAGGTGGACTCATAAAAAAAGGTAATTTCGGTAAGGGGGTGTCGCTGAGTGCCTCGCAAGCCCTCTACTACAAGGCTTTCATCGATTACCCAAAAAGGTAATTTGAGGTAAGTGGAAAAGTAATTTTTAGCTAACCAATTGATTTTAAAGGATATGAAGTTTCCCGCTGCCTACCCCTTCAAGAGGTAATCCGATTACCTTTCAATTACCAATAAATTACCTTTTTCAAAATCTCTACAGCTCTTGATTTACGTGGCTTACAGAGCGTTTCAGAAAACCAATTACCAAAATTACCTTTTTTTGAGGGGTCAACCTAAAACGGCGGTGACCTATGGGCGAGCCGTGCCGGCGGGTGACGTAGACGCCCACGCTGGGAACACCTAGGGAACAAAAACACACGCACACACACTCGCTGGCCCACGGAAATCAAGGCCTCCAGCCCGGCCTGTGCGGATCCGTTGAGTTCGAATCTCTACGCTTCCGCCATTAACTCTCATTAACGACCTGATTTGTAGGGGCTTTTTTGTGTCTGGCCGGTTTCGGCTCAAACCCGAGCTGTACATTGGCCCTGGCTCGCATCCGGGCGATCAAGACCAGGCTCGACAACCCCATGACGCCCCGCACACCACTACCCCTCCACAAACCGCCCAACAATCTCATCCAGCCGATCACAGCACCGCTCCAGCTCTCGCCTCGAACTGGTCGCAATACCAAGCAGAATCCCGCTACTGGCCTGCGCCTGATCCAGATACCACGGCGACAATGCCCCAGGCGACATGCCGAACATCGACGCCTCTCTGACAATACTCACATCCGGCGTCCCAGCCGGCAGTCGCAGCAGCACCGCCAGCCCGGCGGAGCAAATGTCGGCGCCCAGTGGCCTTTCTTTCAAGGCGCTGAGCAGTTCGTCACGCTGGCTGCGGTACAGGCGTTTCGCCCGGCGAAGATGGCGCAGGTAATGTCCCTGCTGCATGAATTCTGCTGTGGCCAGTTGCACGGCCGGGCCCGGCGCGGGGCTCAGGCAGGCGGCGACTTCGCCGAGCCTGGGGGCCAGTGCCGGTGGGGCGATGAGGAAGCCCAGGCGCAGCGCGGGGCTGATGGTCTTGCTGAAGGAGCCGATGTGCACCACACGGCCATTGCGGTCCAGTGAGGCGAGGGCGGGTGCGGCCCTGGACTCCAGTTGCAGCTCGCTGAGGTAGTCGTCTTCGATGATCCAGGCGTTGTTCTGCGCGGCCCAGTCGAGCAGGCTCAGGCGCCTGGGCAGGGACAACGTGACGCCCAGTGGAGCGTGCTGTCCGGGGGTGACCAGCGCCACACCAGCATCCGGCGCCAGGCGCAGGCCTTGTTCGACATCCATGCCCGATGCGTCCACCGGTACGGGGACCGGCACCAGCCCGGCGAGCTCCAGGCCTTTTCGAGAGAACGGAAAGCCAGGGTCTTCGATCCAGGCCTTGCGGCCGCCGATGCCCAGCGTCTGCAGAAGCAGGCCGAGCCCGCCGGCAAAACCACTGGTGATGATCACCTGTGAGGGCAGGCACTCGATGCCTCGGGCGATGGCCACATAGGCGGCCACCACCCGGCGCAGTTCCAGCTCGCCCCGCGGGTCGGGGTACTGGATCGAGCCGCGCATCTCCGAGCGCATGGCATGTGAGCGGATTTGGCTGAACAGCCTCGCTGGCAAGCTTTCATGGGCCGGTACCCCGAGCTGGAAGATTGCGGGGCCTGCGGTGAACTCGCGGTACAACTCCATGAACGGGGTTTCGCGCGGGGGTGTTTCTTCGCGCGCGGGGAGTGCTGGCCGGTCGCAGACGCGTGTGCCATCCGCCCGTGAGGCGACCACGAACTGGGCATCCACGAGCATCTCGTAGGCGGCGCGCACGGTGCCGCGCGATACGCCCAACTGGGCGGCGAGGTCCAGCCAGGAGGGGAGGCGTGCGCCAGGCTTGAGTACGCCGGATTCGATCGCGGCACCGATGCTGGCGCGGATCTGCTCGGTCAAGGGTGTTTTTGCAGCGCGGTCGATGCTGACGTTGAGCGGCATGAGTATTTAGGCCTGGACGCGACGAGGTAGCCGCCTGGTACATGTAAAAAAGGTGTTTTTGGTGCTTTTTAATGTACCAGATAGCACCGAGACTGACGTTGCCATTCATTCTACGAGGAACTCTTGATGAAGCGTTTTTCGCTCACGGCTACCCTTTTTGCCGGCGTCCTGTTGGTCGCTTCGCTGACGGCCCAGGCGCATGGTGTCGGCGAGGTAGTGACGCCCAACTTCGAACATGCCATTCCCAACATTCCAGGCAAATCGCTGGTGGCGGTCGAGGTGGACTATGCGCCGGGGGCACAGTCGCCTTCGCATGTGCACGCCCAATCGGCATTCATCTACGCCTACGTCGTATCGGGGGCCATCGAGTCCCAGGTCGATGATGGCCCCAAGCAGGTCTTCAAGGCCGGTGAAAGCTGGTACGAGAACCCCGGCGCGCGTCATACCGTGAGCCGCAATGCCAGCAAGACAGCGCCTGCGAAGTTGCTCGCGGTCTTCATTGTCGATAGCGATGACAAAGCCCTCACCACACCTGTCGCACACGCCGGGGAGAAGTAAGATGACCAACCGACTCGATTACAACCAACTGGCACCCGGTGGGGCAAAGGCCCTGGGAGGGGTCTACGCCTATGTCATGCAGAGCGGCCTCGATGCAACGCTGGTAGAACTGGTCTACCTGCGGGTCTCGCAGATCAACAACTGCGCCTATTGCCTGGACATGCATACCCGCGACCTGATCAAGAAAGGCCAGAAGATCGAGAAGATCGCCCTGGTCCAGGCCTGGGCAGAATCGGCCGATCTGTTCGATGCGCGCGAGCGGGTGGCACTTGCCTGGGCCGAGCAGGTCACGCGAGTGGCGCAGACCGGTGTGCCGGATGACGCCTATGCGGCAGCCCGCCTGGTGTTTGCCGAGCGCGAGCTGATCGACCTGACGATCGCCATCAGCTTGATGAACGCCTACAACCGTATGGCCATCAGTTTCCGCAACACGCCCAAGGCCGTCGGGGAGTTGGCGCGATGAAGGTGCTGATTGCCGGCCGCCAGACTCGGTGACCTCAGAACAGGCGTTGGTCAGTTTTGGCAGGAGGCGCTGTTCTATCATGCAGCGATGCGGGGTGCGTTCAATGCTGGAATTCCGACCTGCCACAGGCCGTTGACCTTTATTGTCCTGATGACCTGTTGTCCTGCGCAAAAAGCCCTGGCATGCCAGGGCTTTTGTTTGCGGATGAGCCAGGGCCGGTCAAAGGTGGTCGGCATCCACCACCGCCTGCGCGAAGGCTGCAGGTGCCTCCTGCGGTGGGTTATGACCAATCCCGCCGGTCAGCAAGCGATGCTCGTACTTCCCGGTAAAACGTTGCCGATAGCCGTCTGCCGGCGGATGTGGTGCGCCGTTGGCGTCGCCTTCGAGGGTGATGGTCGGTACCGTGATTGCGGGGAACTTGGCCAGTTTCGCTTCCAGCGGGTCGTATTGAGTCTCGCCCTGCGCCAGGCCCAGGCGCCAGCGGTAGTTGTTGACTGTGATCGCCACCTGGTCAGGGTTGTCCAGCGCCTTGGCACTGCGATCGAAGGTGGCATCGTCGAATGCCCACTTCGGCGAGGCGAGTTGCCAGATCAGCTTGGCGAAATCATGGCGATTCTTTTCATACCCGGCACGGCCGCGCTCGGTGGCGAAGTAGAACTGGTACCACCATTGCAGCTCGGCACTGGGCGGCAGCGGGGTCTTGGCGGCCTCCTGGCTGCTGATGAGATAGCCGCTGACCGAGACCAGCGCCTTGACCCGTTCGGGCCACAGGGCCGAGACGATGTCGGCGCTGCGCGCACCCCAGTCGAAGCCGGCGAGCACGGCCTTTTGCACGTGCAGGGCGTCCATGAAGGCGATCACATCGCTGGCCAGGGCCGAGGGTTGAGCGTTGCGAGGTGTCTTGTCGGAGAGGAAGCGGGTGTCGCCGTAGCCGCGAACATAGGGCACCAGGACGCGATAGCCCTTGGCAGCGAGCAGGGGCGTCACGCTTTCGAAGCTGTGGATGTCATAGGGCCAGCCGTGCAGGAGGATGACTACGGGACCGGCGGCGGGGCCCTGTTCGACGTAGGCGACATCCAGCACGCCGGCCTTGATGTGCTTGAGCGGGCCAAAGGTGTCGTGAGCGGTTTGCGTGCTTGGGGCGGCAGGCATTGGGTCGGCGGCGAAGGCTGCGCCTGTGGCAACGAGGCTCAGCGGCATCAGTACGGCGGCGAGCAGAGCGGGGTATCTGAAACGGTGAGGGCTGGACATGGACATTTCCTTGGCTTGGCCGTGGGGCGGGGGTGGCACCAGTAAAATGTCGGGGTGTATCAAGGATGTGTCTGATGACGTTGGGTGTGGTTTTCCTACGTATCTGCGCTGGGTTTTGATACGTAAACATACAAAAGCGGGGGGCACAGGTAATGCTCGGTTAAGCGAGGTGTGACGTGTGATCGCGGTGCGAAGCTGAGCCGCTGCGGTTAGGATGTCGTCCTCTGCTTATCGAGACACGGACCTGCCCCATGAATACGCCTGTTTTCCGCCCCGCCACGCCTTCGGATGTGGACCGCTGCTATCACATCGAAACCACTGCCTACGAAGGTGACGAAGCGGCCACGCGGGAGAAGATTGCCACGCGCATCGCCCAGTACCCGGAGGGTTTCCTGGTCCTGGAACAGGACGGTCAAGTGGTGGGCTTCATCAACAGTGGTTGTGCCCATGAGGTGGTGATGTCCGATGAGGCGTTCAAGGAACTGGTCGGGCACGATGCCCAGGCGCCCAATGTGGTGATCATGTCGGTGGTGGTCGATCCGGCGTTTCAGGGGCGCGGTTTCGCCGGGCAACTGATGACGCGCTTCATCACGCAGATGCGTGAACGTGGCAAGGCGACCATTCACCTGATGTGCAAAGACCAGCATGTAGGGTTGTACGAAAAGATGGGATACGAGTACGTAAAACCTTCCAGTTCCGATCACGGTGGTATGGCTTGGCATGAAATGGTCATGAGCCTCTGAGCGACTGCCAGGACTGATTCTTCTATAGCCAGGGAGCGGCATATGAAATACGTGGTGATCGAAAGCCATCGCAGTGAATACCCTCGACCCATCAGCTTCGCCCGAGGGACGTTGTTGCAGATCGGGCAGCGTTACGAGGGCGAGGAAGACTGGCAGGACTGGTACCTGTGCAGTTGTGAGGGGCAAGAGCCAGGCTGGGTACCGGGGCAACTGATCGAGCGGCTGGGTGTTGGCCAGGGGCGGGCACTGGAGTCGTACTCGGCCTATGAGCTGGACGCCGATCCCGGGCAGGTGATGGTGGGGCTCCGGCGCTTGAACGGCTGGCTCTGGTGTCGGCGCCAGCGCAACGGTGAACTGGGGTGGTTGCCGTTGGAAAAGTTGCGACAGATGGACTGAACGATCAATCTGATATGCTTTTTTTCCAGCAACCTGAATCTGTAACCGTATCAGCCAAGGCCTGACAATGCCCCTCAAGCCCAGCCGTACGAAGCGGTATGCGCTGGGCAAGCGCGGCTGCACCGTATCCCTGACGGGCAGCTCTGCCGTTCAGTCCCCACTTTGTCGAGGTTCCAATGGGCAAGCTTGCGTTGTTCCTGGGTGGTTTCCTGATGCTGACGATCCTGATCGGCTTGCTGGGTACCATCCCGCCGGGCTGAAATGCCCGTCCCACTTTCCCGAGCCCGTCTACCCGTGAGACGGGCTCGATGCGCTTTACCTCCTGCTACGCCTCTCATCGACTTTCCGTCGGCTTCTTGTTGATATTTATTCTTGTTTGATGACCGCTCGTGTAATCTCCCGCGGCCGTTTTCGGCCCCTGAGCGTGGGGGCGTCTGGAGTTTTGGCTTGACGGCAGCCCACCTGTCTCGGAGTCGTACATGGAAAGCAAGAAGGGCACTGCAGCGATGCTGGAGTGGCGGGAGCGGTTCGTTGGCACAGGTATCGCCAGCGAACGGGATTACGAGCAGGCACTGGTCTGTGCCGAACAACTTGAGCAGGCCGGGGCGATCAACGTTGGCGAGTGGATCGAATTGGTCAAGCTAGCAAATGCTGCACTGGTGCGTGTGCGATAAGTCGTTATCTGGCCTCGGAATTCTGTCCACAAAAAACGTGGGTAGGTCTGTGGATAAAACGCTACAAGCCAGGAGTGAAGCGGCCTTTGTTAAATTGAGCAGAATTTGTACAGCGCCATCTTGGGGTCAGGGACGTGCACGACGCAGCGCTTGCAGCAGTTCACGGACCCGAGCCGGTTGTTCGCCTGGCGGATAGAGCGCATGCATCTGTGGATCCTGGCCGCTGCTGGAGGTCAGGTGATACGCCGGACATACCCGCAGCAAGCGCCCGGCCTGCACTTGTGGTTCGCCCAGCCAGTCGGCGAGGCGGGCGATGCCGGCGCCTGCCAGCGCGCTTTGGTACACCGCAGTGCCAGCGGACAGGCGTAGGCGCGGACGTGGTCGCAGGCTGGTGATCTGGCCATCGCGGCAGAAATGCCAAGCCTTGAGAATGCGGGGAGCGGTGTGCAGGATCAGCGCATGGCCGCCCAACTCCTCGGGTTCCAGTGGCAAGCCGTGTTGCTGCAGGTACGCCGGGCTGGCGTACAGGTGGCGGCGGTAGTTCCACAGTGGGTAGCCGATCAGTTCGCTTGACTGGGGAAAGGCGCCGCGCACGACGAAATCGAACTTGCCTTGCATCGGGTCCAGGGCCTGGTCGACGAACTGTACGTCCAGGGTTACCTGGGGGTGACGCTGGGAAAAGTCGGCGAGTACCGCTGGCAGTACTTTCTGGCCTAACAGCTCGGGCACTGCGAAGCGGATCCAGCCTTGTGCCGAACCGCTCAGCGCCGCCAGCTCATCGGCGGCATCACGTTGCACCTCCAGCAAGCGTTGTGCATGTGGCAGCAGGTGCTCACCGGCTTCGGTCAGGGTCACGGCGTTGGCACTGCGATTGAGCAGGCGGGTGCCAGCGTTGTCCTCCAGTGCTTGCACCGCGCGGGTTACGGCGCTGGGGGAGCGCCCCAGCGCGCGGGCGGCGGCAACGAAGCTGCGCTTGTGGGCGACGCTGACGAAGGCCTGTATTTCGCGCAGCATGTCCAGTGCCATGGCGAGTTCCTCATTGCGGTTTGTGCAATATGGCATTTCAACACAGGTGCGGCCATTTGATTAGGCTTTGCGCACGCTCTCTCTGCCTGGAACCTTTCAAATGACGGATATCGTCCTGTTGTCCCTGTTCGCTTTCGCTGCCGGATTGATCGATGCTGCGGTCGGCGGCGGCGGGCTGATCCAGATTCCTGCATTGTTCAATGTGTTGCCCGGTGCTCAACCGGCAGCGCTGCTGGGCACCAACAAGTTTGCGTCGGTGTGCGGCACGGCTTTCGCTGCGCGCTCGTTCATTCGCAAGGTCAGTCTCGACTGGGGGCTGATCGTGCCGGCGATGGCCAGTGCCTTTGTGATGTCGTTCGTCGGGGCTGCGACCGTATCGTTGGTCCCTCCCAGCGTGATGCGCCCAGCGGTGCTGGTGCTGATCGTATTGATGGCGATCTACACGTTCTGCAAGAAGGACTTCGGTGCCGTGCACACACCGACGCGCATCGGCCGCAGGGAACAGTGCCTGGCGGTACTGATCGGCGGTGCCATCGGTTTCTATGACGGTCTGTTCGGCCCTGGCACGGGCAGCTTCCTGATCTTCCTGTTCATCCGCTTTTTCGCGCTGGATTTTCTCCACGCCTCGGCGTCGGCCAAGCTTGTGAACATCGCCACCAATCTCGCAGCGCTGGTGTTCTTCGTTCCCTCGGGTAACGTGCTGTGGGCCATTGCATTGCCGATGGCGGTGTTCAACATCCTGGGGGCTTTGACGGGTACCTGGCTGGCGGTACGCAAGGGGGCAGGGTTCGTGCGCGGGCTGTTCCTGGTGCTGCTGTGCGTGCTGATCGGCAAGCTTTCGTGGGACCTGATCGGCTGACTCAGATGACCTGGCGCTGGGCCTGCTCGACACGATTGCGGCCATGGGCCTTGGCGCGATACAGCGCCTGGTCGGCGTCGGCCAGCAAGGCATCAAGGTCGGCTATCGGTTGGCTATCGTTGCAGCCACTGACACCGATGCTCACGGTGATACGCAGTGGCACCTCGCCTTGCACCATCTGCAGGTCCTGCACGGCCCGGCGCAGACGCTCGGCAGTGAACGCGGCCTGTTCAGGAGCCAGCCCCGGAATGACGATGACGAACTCCTCGCCACCCAGGCGTGCGAACAATTCGCCATCGTGCAGTTGGTCCTGCAGCGCCCTGGCGCATTGGCGCAGGACGTAGTCGCCGACGGCGTGGCCATGGCGATCATTGATGGCCTTGAAGTAGTCGATATCGAGCATCATCAAGGTCAGCGGCAGCGCCTGGGCATGCTGCTGCCGGCCTTCGAGCAGGGCGTTGGCCTGGCGAGCGAAGGCGCTGCGGGTCAGGGCGCCGGTCAGGTGATCGATGGTCGCCTGGTGCGCCAGGCGCGACAGCAGGGCACGGTTGGCATTACTCACACAGGCCACCACCAGCGGCCCGAGCACCAGCATGGCGATGCCCAGGCGAGCCGACATCAGCGCAGTGACGCCAGGCTCGCTCTGCGGCACGCTGAAATGCATCAGGTTCTGGGCCACGGCAACGATGAGGGTGCTGCCCGCTGTCAGGGACAGCAACGAAAGCATGAAGGGGGAATAGCTCAGGGCGCACCACAGCAGCGCAGAAATGGGGAAGGCGATTGCGCCAGGGCCGCCGAAAACGATACTGAGCACCAGCGACGCCAGCAGCACCAGCAAGGGTGCCAGTCGCACAGGCAGCCCTCCGCTGCGCACCAGGGCCGGTAGCGACGGCGCAGTGAGCATGATCGGCAGCACGAGTACGCTGGTGGAGAACTGTTCGCTGAACCAGGCCAGCCAGGTGGCGCGCAATGACTGATCGAACCAGGGCGCGGCCATCACGCAGGCGAGGCTCGCAGCCACCACGGCCCCTGCGGCACAGGCAGCGAACACGCGCAGTACGCCGTGAGGTGTACGCAGGCGCCGGTGGGAGCGGGGCAAGTGCGCCAACAAACGCCAGAAGGTGACGATCGCACCGACGTTGCACAGGTTGAACCACAGGGCCGGGCGCCACTCGCTGCCACAGATCAGGTCGGCACTGACCATCGCCACGTACATCAGGGCCACGCCCAGGATACTGCCCTGGCGCGGATGGCGCAGCAGAACCCCGGCCAACACCGCATTGACCGGCCAGAACAGCGACAGGGATTCGATCGGCCTGGCCAGGATGCCGCCCAGCGTCAGGGCGAAGGTCAGGCCAAACAGGATCAACGGAGGCAGCAGGCGCGACTGGGCTGAAAACACCATGGGCTCGACCGACAAGCGGAAACGTAATCCAGGACGACTACAGCGAACACCTGGGACACATGGCTTGCAGTGTGGTTCATGAAACGAATTGATGTCAATTGGATATTAGTTTGTGCCGATCCTCCCTGATATTTCAGGTTTGGTACAGGTTTTCAGCCGGCTCACTGCAACCCGAAGAACCAGGGCACCATCACCACGGTCACTCCCATCACCAGCAGGGTGAAGGGCACACCGATCTTGACGAAGTCGGCGAAGCGGTACTGGCCCGGGCCGAGCACCAGGGTATTCACCGGCGAGGACACCGGCGTCATGAAGGCTGCCGAGGCGGCCAGGGCCACGGTCATGGCGAAGGGGTACGGTGACATCCCCAGCTGTTGCGCCGTGCTGATTGCAACCGGAGCCATGAGCACTGCCGTAGCCGTATTGGAGATGAACAGCCCGATCACTGCGGTGAGGGCGAACAGGCAGGCCAGGATGGCCAGCGGGCCGGCGCCGCCGAGCAGGCCGACCAGCCCGGTGACGGCCAGGTCGATACCGCCGGTCTTCTGCAGGGCCAGGGCGAAGGGCAGCATGCCGACGATCAGTACCAGGCTTTGCCAATGGATTGCGCGGTAGGCGCTGTTCATGTCGATACAGCGTCCGGCGCCCATCAACAGGCAGCCGATCAGCGCAGCGAGGACATTGGGTACCAGGCCACTGACCATCAGCCCGACCATCACCGCCAGGCTCAGCAAGGCGTGGGGAGCACGGGCGCGCGCAGGCGCGACCTGATCGACTTCGGCTGGCAGGCTGAGTACCAGGAAGTCGCGCGGCTGGCTTTGCAGCTGGCGCACGGCCTTCCAGGGGCCGATGACCAGCAGGGTATCGCCCAGGCGTAGTTTCTCTTCCACCAGTTGCTCATCGACCGCGTTCTGCTCGCGGCGCAGGCCGACCACATTGAGGCCGTAGCGGCTGCGAAAGGCGAGCTCCAGGATAGTCTTGCCGATCAGTTGCGAGCCGGGCGGCAGCGAGACCTCGGCCATGCCCACCTCCTGCGATTGATCGATGAAGTAGGCGGCCTTGAAGTGCAGGGGTTCCAGTTGCATGGTCTGGCACAGGCTGCGCAGATCGTCGCGATTGGCGAACAGGTCGAGCAGCAGCACATCGCCCTGTTGCAGCAAGGTGCCGGAGTCGGCGGCGATCACCCGGGTGGTGAATTTGTGCTGGCGCTCGATGCCGACCACATTGGCGCCATGGCGGGTACGTAATTCGAGCTCGCCAAGGGTATGGCCGATCAGCGGCGAATGTGGACGAATGCGCAGCCGCCGCTCGCGGCCGCTGAGTTTGTAGTCCAGCACCAGGTCGAGCAGGGTGCGACGGCTTTCGCTGCGGCCGTCCTTGCGCACCTCGCCGTTGAGCCAGCGGCGGGTCAGCAACATGTAGCCCACGCCCAGCACCAGGATGACCAGGCCGAACGGGGTGAAACTGAAGAAGTTGAAGCCCTCCAGCCCATGGCGTACCAGCTCGCTGTGCACCACCACGTTCGGTGGCGTCGCCACCAGGCTGAGCATGCCGCTGATCAGGCCGGCGAAGCTCAGCGGCATCATCAGGCGGCTTGGCGAGCGCTTTTGACGCGCAGCGATGCTCAGCACCACCGGGATGAAGATCGCCACCACCCCGGTCGAACTCATTACCGAGCCAAGCCCGGCGACTGCGACCATCAACAGCACCAGCAAGCGTGCCTCGCTGTTGCCGGCGCGCTCGCTCATCCAGTCGCCGATGCGGTAGGCGATGCCGGTGCGCACCAGGCCTTCGCCGATCACGAACAGCGCGGCGATCAGCACCACGTTGGGATCGCTGAAGCCGGCCAGGGCCTGCTCGACGGTGAGGATGCCGGACAGCGGCAGAAACAGGATCACCAACAGGGCAACCACATCCATGCGCGGGCGGTTGAGGATGAACAGGGTGACGACGATGGCCAGCAGGCCGAGGACCAGGAGCAGGTCGGAAGACATGGGGCAGGGTGATCCTTCACGGGTTGGGGCTGGGGAGAACAGTAGCAGGCCAGGGGGGCGACGTCGTTGATGTACTGCAGGATTCGGGCGAGGGGTGCAAAGCGTGCTCGGTTGTGGTCACAAGCAACAGAGCGAACCCAAGCCTCAATCCAAGGAGCTCCAATGCCCGCGCACATCGAAGACTATGCCCTGCTTGGCAACTGCCGTAGCGCAGCCCTGGTCAGCCGCGATGGTTCGATCGACTGGCTGTGCCTGCCCCGTTTCGACGCCCCGGCGGTGTTCGCCGCCTTGCTCGGCAATGAAGAAAATGGTCGCTGGCGCCTGGCGCCCAGCGACCCGGTGGAGCAGTGCAGCCGGAAGTACCTGGGCGATACCCTGGTACTGGAAACCACCTGGACCACTGCCAGCGGCCGTGCCCGGGTACTCGACTGCATGCCCCTGGGTGAAGACAACGCCGTGCTACGCATCGTCGAAGGTCTTTCGGGGGAGACCCGATTCGAGCTCGATCTGGTGCTGCGCTTCGACTATGGCCGCAGTGTTCCCTGGGTGGAGCGGCTCGATCCACTGACCCTCAGTGCCGTTGCCGGCCCCGACCGGCTGATCCTGCGTAGCACGGTCGGGTTGCATGCAATGGACCATCACAGCGTCTGCCGCTTTCATGTGGGCGCGGGCGAGCGGCAGGTGTTCGCCTTGCGTCATCAACCCTCGCACCTGCCCGACACGCCGGATTTCGACGCCGATCAGGCGCTCGCACGCACCCTGGAGCTCTGGCAGGACTTCGCTGCCCGCTGCCCTGACATGGGGCCGCACAGCGCCCTGGTGCGTCGCTCGCTGCTAACCCTCAAGGCGCTGACCTATGCGCCCACCGGCGGGATCGTCGCCGCGGCCACCACTTCGCTGCCCGAGCGCATTGGTGGCGAGCGTAACTGGGACTATCGCTATTGCTGGTTGCGGGACGCCACCATGACCCTGCTGGCGTTCATGAACCTGGGGTACTTCGATGAAGCGCAGGCCTGGCGCGAATGGCTGCTGCGCTCGGTGGCCGGTAATCCGGAGCAGATGCAGATCATGTATGGCCTGGCAGGCGAGCGCGACCTGGCCGAGTTCACCTTGCCCTGGCTGGCCGGGTATGAACGCTCAAGCCCGGTGCGCATCGGCAACGCAGCCTCCGGGCAGCGCCAACTGGATATCTATGGTGAGGTGGCCGATGCCATGGCCCAGGCGATCAAGGGCGGGCTGCCCCGCCACCCTCGCAGTGCCGCAATCGCCCGGTTGATCATGCCGTATGTGGAGCGCATCTGGCGCGAGCCCGACGAAGGAATCTGGGAGGTGCGTGGCGGTCGCCAACAGTTCGTGCATTCGAAGGTGATGGCCTGGGTTGCGTTCGACCGTGCGGCGAGTCTGGCTGAAACCACCGAGGAGGATCGCGAACGGGGCAGGCACTATCGTCAGGTAGCCGAGCAGATTCACCGAGAGGTGTGCGAGCAAGGGCTGGACGCTGGTGGGCAGTACTTCGTGCAGGCCTATGGTTCGGACGAGCTCGATGCCAGCCTGTTGCAGATTGCCCTGACCGGTTTTCTGCCAGCGGAAGATCCGCGTTTCTTGCGCACGCTGGAACAGATCGAGCATCGTCTGCTGAAGAATGGTTTGTTGCTGCGCTATGACAGCGACAGTTGCAGCGATGGCCTTGCGCCTGGGGAGGGGACCTTCCTGGTGTGTTCGTTCTGGTTGGCTGACGTGTATGTGCTGCTGGGGCGTCAGGCCCAGGCGCAGGCCTTGTATGACCGCCTGACCGGGTTGTGCAACGACGTGGGCCTGCTGGCCGAGCAGTACGATCCGCTTGGGCAGCGAATGCTGGGGAATTTTCCCCAGGCGTTCAGCCACATCGGCATTATCAATACCGCGTTGAACCTGCACCGAGCTGAGTGCCCGGCACGCGACCGTGCCCGCTGTGGTTGAAGGTCGGTTTTACCGATGCCAAAAACAGGACACCCCGCCGAGGCGGGGTGTCTTGATACAGCGAGCGCAGAACGAATCAGCCCACCAGGTGCAGGCCAGCCTGCTGAACCAGTTCCAGCAACGGCTGCGGGTATACACCCAGCACGAAGGCCAGGATCGCAACGGCCAGCAGCATGACGCCGCCGGTACGCTGTTCCCACTTCAGCGGCGCATCGTGACGACGCAGGTTCGGCTCTACCAGGTACAGGGTCACCATGACCCGCAGGTAGTAGTACACACCGATGGCGCTGCCGATCACCAGAGCACCGACCAGCCACCACAGGTGCGATTCGACGCCGGTGGCGATGATGTAGAACTTGCCGATGAAGCCTGCAGTCAGCGGGATACCGGCCAGCGACAGCATCATCACGGTCAGTACCGCGGTCAGGTACGGACGACGCCAGAACAGGCCGCGGTATTCGTACAGCGCGTCGGCGTCACGGCCGGCGTACGGCGAGGACATCAGGGTGATCACGCCAAAGGCGCCCAGGCTGGTGATCACGTAGGTGACCAGGTACACGCCCATGGCCTCGAGTGCCAGGCCCTTGCTCGCCACCAGGGCGATGACCAGGTAACCGAAGTGGGCGATGGACGAGTAACCCAGCAGACGCTTGAGGTTGCTCTGGGTCAGCGCCAGCAGGTTACCGACCAGGATCGAGGCGACGGCGATCACTGCCAGTACGGTGCTCAGCACGCCACTGCTGGCGGCAGGGGAGAGCATGAACAGGCGTACGACCACGGCGAATACCGCAACCTTGCTGGCGGTGGCCAGGAAGGCGGCGACCGGTGCCGGAGCACCTTCGTACACGTCCGGCGTCCACAGGTGGAAAGGCACGAGCGACAGCTTGAAGGCCAGGCCTACCAGCATCATGCCCAGGCCCAGCTGGGCCAGCAGGCTTGGCATGCTGGTGGCGGCCAGGGCCTTGCCCAGCTGGTCGAAGGTCAGGGCGCCGGCATCGGCGTAGAGCAGGGCCATGCCGAACAGCAGGAAGGCCGAACCTGCAGCCGAGAGCACCATGTACTTGATGCCGGCTTCCAGCGAGCGCTTGTTGAAGAACGCATAGGCTACCAGGCCATAGACCGGCACCGACAGCAGCTCCAGGCCGATGAACAGGCCTGCCAGGTGGTTGGCGCTGACCAGCACCAGGCCCCCCAGCGCTGACATCAGCAGCAGCAGGTAGAGTTCTTCACGGTTGCCCGGGAAGCCCTTGGAGCCCTCGCCCAAGTAGGCGTGGGCGAGGGTAACGCATGCCAGAGTGGCCACCAGGATGATCGCCATGTACAGGCAGGCGAACTTGTCGATGGTCACCAGCGAGGTGACCGCCAGCGGTGCGACTTTCAGTGCCGGCAGGATCGACAGCAGGGCCAGGTTCAGGCCCACGGTGGACAGCAGGAAGGTCTGCGAGTGGTTGCGCTTCCAGGCGATCGCCAGCATCACCACCACCGTGGTGATGGTGGTGATCAGCATCGGCGCCAATGCGATGAAGTGTTGAGTGGTGAATTCCATAGCGCTCTTACCGGGCCGAAGCGAGTTGAGTGAAAGCGGAACCGAGCCACTGCTGCACACCGCTCATGGTGGCGGCAGAGGTGTCGAGGAACGGCTGCGGGTAGACGCCCAGCACGATCAGCAGCACCGCCAGGCCCAGCACCATGATCAGCTCGCGTCCGTCCATGCCGGCCAGCACGGTGTCGGCTTTGGCCGGACCGAAGTAGGCGCGGTGGATCATGATCAGCGAGTAGACCGAACCGAACACGAGGCCGGTGGTGGCGATCACGGTGATCCATGGCACGTGGGCGAAGCTGCCGATCAGGATCAGGAACTCGCCGACGAAGTTGCCGGTGCCCGGAAGGCCCAGCGACGCGGCGGCGAAGAACAGGCTGATGGCTGGCAGATACGCGATGCGGTGCCACAGGCCACCCATCTGGCGCATGTCACGGGTGTGCAGGCGCTCGTACAGCTGGCCGGACAGGATGAACAGCGCCGCAGCCGACAGGCCGTGGGCCAGCATCTGGATCACCGCACCCTGCAGGGCCTGCTGGCTGCCGGAGTAGATACCGATCAGCACGAAGCCCATGTGCGAGACGCTGGAGAAGGCGATCAGGCGCTTGATGTCGGTTTGGGCGAAGGCCAGGAAGGCACCGTAGAAGATACCGATCAGGCCCAGGGTCATGGCGATCGGCGCGAACTCGGCCGAGGCGTTCGGGAACAGCGGCAGGGCGAAGCGCAGCAGGCCGTAGGCCGCAGTCTTCAGCAGGATGCCGGCGAGGTCGACGGAGCCTGCAGTCGGCGCCTGGGCGTGGGCGTCAGGCAGCCAGGAGTGGAACGGAACCACTGGCAGCTTGACCGCGAAGGCGATGAAGAAGCCCAGCATCAGCAGGTATTCGACACCTGGCGGCAGCTGTGCCTTGAGCAGGTCGCTGTAGTTGAAGGTGATCATCCCGGTGGCGTTGTAGTTGACCAGCACCAGGCCAAGGATCGCCACCAGCATGATCAGGCCGCTGGCCTGGGTGAAGATGAAGAACTTGGTCGCCGCGTAGATCCGGGTCTTCTTGCCATCCGCCGAGCTGTGACCCCAGAGCGCGATGAGGAAGTACATCGGCACCAGCATCATTTCCCAGAAGAAGAAGAACAGGAACAGGTCCAGCGCCAGGAACACACCGACCACGCCGCCGAGAATCCACATCAGGTTGAGGTGGAAGAAGCCGACGTGGCGCTGGATCTCTTTCCACGAGCACAGCACCGACAGCACACCGAGCAGGCCGGTGAGCAGGATCATCAGCAGCGACAGGCCGTCCAGGGCCAGGTGGATGCTGATGCCGAAGCGCTGGATCCACTGGACTTTGTATTCCACAGCCCAGGCAGGTTCGGCGCCCGGAGCGGGGGCGAGGGTGTAGTCACCGGTGCCCCACAGCCACAGGCCGATACCGAGCAGCAGGGACATGGTCAGCAGCGCGATCCAGCGCGGCAGGGTGGCGCCGAAGCGCTCACCCAGCCAGCACAGGAAGCCGCCGATGAAGGGGATCAGGATCAGCCAAGGCAGAATCATGACGGGTTCGTTTCCTTTCGCAGAGTCGCAAGGTTCGCGAGGTTCGCAATATTCATGGTCATACCGCGGCCACTACCACGGCGCCGAGCACGAGCACGGCACCTACGGCGATAGAGGCGGTGTACCAGCGCAGCTGACCGGTCTCGGTCTTGCTCATGGCGACGTGGCCGCCGCGAGCCATGCGAGGAATCAGGCCGATACCGCGGTCAACCGGGTCCTTGCGCAGGATGTGGCTGATCAGCAGGTAAGGTTTGACGAACAGCTTGTCGTAGATCCAGTCGAAGCCCCAGGCGGCGAACCACCAGGCGGACAGGACGCGACCGATGCTGCTGTTGGCGATCGCGGTGACCAGGCGACGTTTGCCCAGGAACAGCACCGCAGCCAGCAGGATACCGGCGATGGCGATGGCGCCCGAGGCGATCTCCAGCGAGTGCTTGGCTTCGCCACCGGCGTGACCGGCGCTCTCAGGCAGCACGCCTGCCAGCGGCGGGTGGATCCAGGCGCCGACGAAGGTCGACAGCACGATCAGCACGCCCAGCGGCAGCCAGTGGCTGATGCCGTGGCCAGCGTGGGCTTCGGTCTTCGCTTCGCCGTGGAAGGCGATGAAGATCAGGCGGAAGGTGTACAGCGAGGTCATGAACGCGCCGACCAGGCCTGCGTACAGCAGGTTGGTGTTGCCGCTGGCGAAGGCCTCCCAGAGGATCTCGTCCTTGGAGTAGAAGCCCACGGTCAGGATCGGCAGGGCGGCCAGGGCAGCACCACCGACCACGAAGCTGGCGTAGGCCAGTGGCAGCTTCTTCCACAGGCCGCCCATCTTGAAGATGTTCTGCTCGTGGTGGCAGGCAACGATCACCGCACCGGAGGCAAGGAACAGCAGGGCCTTGAAGAAGGCGTGGGTCATCAGGTGGAAGATCGCCGCATCCCATGCGCCAACGCCCAGGGCGAGGAACATGTAGCCGATCTGGCTCATGGTGGAGTAGGCGAGGATACGCTTGATGTCGGTCTGCACCAGCGCGGCGAAGCCGGCCAGTACCAGGGTGATGCCACCGACTACGCCAACCAGGTGCAGGATGTCCGGCGCCAGGGTGAACAGGCCGTGGGTACGGGCGATCAGGTAGACGCCTGCGGTGACCATGGTCGCGGCGTGGATCAGTGCCGAAACCGGGGTCGGGCCAGCCATCGCGTCGGCCAGCCAGGTCTGCAGCGGGAGCTGGGCCGACTTACCGACCGCACCACCGAGCAGCATCAGGGTGGCCAGGACCATCCAGGTGTCGCCCGCCTGGAATTTCTGCGGTGCCAGCACCAGCAGTTCCTGGACGTTCAGCGTACCCAGTTGGGCGAACAGGATGAACAGGCCGATGGCCATGAACACGTCGCCGATGCGGGTGACGATGAAGGCCTTCAGTGCCGCGTTACCGTTGTTGCGGTTGCTGTAGTAGAAACCGATCAACAGGTAGGAGCACAGGCCTACACCTTCCCAGCCGAAGTAGATGAACAGCAGGTTATCGCCCAGGATCAGGAACAGCATGCTGGCGATGAACAGGTTGGTGTACGAGAAGAAGCGCGAGTAACCGGCTTCGCCACGCATGTACCAGGACGCGAACAGGTGGATCAGGAAGCCAACGCCGGTGACCACGCCGAGCATGGTGACCGACAGGCCGTCCAGGTACAGGGTGAAGTTCGGCGCGAAGCCGTCCACCGACATCCACTGCCACAGCAGCTGGCTGTACGCACCGCCTTCAGGCGGCGCGACGTTGAACTGCCAGATCACGTAGGCGGCGGTCGCGGCCGAGAGGCCGACCGAACCGACGCCGATCAGGGCGGACAGGTTCTCCGAGAACCGCCCGCGCGAGAACGACAGCAGCAGGAAGCCGATCAGGGGAAAGACGAAAGTCAGGAAGAGAAGGTTCATCCGCGCATCTCACTGGCAGCATCGATGTCGAGAGTGTGGAAGCGGCGATACAGCTGCAGCAGGATTGCCAGGCCAATGCTGGCCTCGGCGGCTGCCAGGCTGATCACCAGAATGAACATCACCTGACCGTCGGGCTGGACCCAACGGGCACCGGCGACGATGAACGCCAGGGCTGCGGCGTTCATCATGACTTCCAGGCTCATGAGCACGAAGAGGATGTTGCGGCGGACCATCAGGCCGACCAGACCTAAGCAGAACAGGATGCCGGCGACCGCCAGACCATGCTCGAGAGGGATAGCACCCATGATTTACTCCTTCGCCTCGTTGCGGCCCAGGTGGAAGGCGGTGACGGCCGCGGCCAGCAGCAGCATCGAGGCCAGTTCGACCACCAGCAGGTAGGGGCCGAACAGGCTGATGCCGACGGCCTTGGCGTCAACCGTGGTACCGCTGATGGCAGCACCGCTCGGATTGGCGAACAGCACGTACAGCAGCTCCAGCAGCAGCAGGGCGGCGAGGATCACCGGCCCTGCCCAGATGCCCGGCTTGAGCCAGCCACGCTCCTGGGCGACCGAAGCCGGCCCCAGGTTGAGCATCATCACCACGAAGACGAACAGCACCATGATGGCGCCAGCGTAGGCGATCACTTCCAGGGCGCCGGCGAACGGCGCACCCAGGGAGAAGAAGATCATCGCCACGGAGATCAGCGAAATGATCAGGTAGAGCAGGGCGTGCACGGGGTTTGTGCCGGTCACCACCCGAAGGGTGGAGACCACGGCGATCCCGGATGCGAAGTAGAAAGCGAATTCCATCTTTCTGTCCTTATGGGAGCAAGCTCTTCACGTTGATCGGCTCGGCTTCGTTCTGCGCAGAGCCTTTCGGCTTGCCAGCGATGGCCATACCCGCAACACGGTAGAAGTTGTAGTCAGGGTTCTTGCCGGGGCCGGAGATCAGCAGATCTTCTTTCTCGTACACCAGGTCCTGACGCTTGAACTCGGCCATTTCGAAATCCGGGGTCAACTGGATCGCGGTGGTCGGGCACGCCTCTTCACACAGGCCGCAGAAGATGCAACGCGAGAAGTTGATGCGGAAGAACTCGGGATACCAACGGCCATCCTCGGTCTCGGCTTTCTGCAACGAGATGCAGCCGACCGGGCAGGCCACCGCGCAAAGGTTGCACGCTACGCAGCGCTCCTCGCCGTCGGGATCGCGGGTGAGGACGATGCGGCCACGATAGCGTGGCGGCAGGTACACGGGCTCTTCGGGGTATTGCAGGGTGTCGCGCTTGCGGAACCCGTGGGAGAACACCATCACCAGGCTGCGCAGCTGAGTGCCGGTGCCCTTAACGATGTCGCCGATATATTTGAACATGGGTCAAATCCTCACTGGGCCGCGACGGCTGGCGTGTTGTAGAGCACGATCGCAGCGGTCACCAGCAAATTGATCAGGGTCAGCGGCAGGCAGAACTTCCAGCTGAAGTCCATCACCTGGTCATAGCGCGGGCGCGGGATCGAGGCGCGCAGCAGGATGAACAGCATGATGAAGAACGCGGTCTTCAACGCGAACCACAGGAACGGCAGTTGCGGCAGGATGCCGAACGGGCCGTGCCAGCCGCCGAAGAACAGGGTAACCAGCAGCGCCGAGATGAGGATGATGCCGATGTACTCACCGACGAAGAACATGCCCCATTTCATGCCGGCATACTCGATGTGGTAGCCGTCGGCCAGTTCCTGTTCCGCTTCTGGCTGGTCGAACGGGTGACGGTGAGTCACGGCGACGCCAGCGATGAAGAAGGTGCAGAAGCCGAAGAACTGCGGAATGATGAACCACAGGTTCTGAGCCTGGTATTCAACGATGTCGCGCATGTTGAACGAGCCCACCTGTACCACCACGCCCATCAGCGCCAGGCCCAGGAACACTTCGTACGACACGGTCTGCGCCGAGGCCCGCAAGCTGCCCAGCAGGGCGTACTTGTTGTTCGACGACCAGCCGGCGAACAGCACCGCGTAGACCGACAGGCCGGCCATGGCGAAGAAGAACAGCAGACCAATGTTCAGGTCGGCAACGCCCCAGCCCGGTGTGATCGGGATGATCGAGAAGCCGATCAACAGGGCGCTCATGGCCACGACCGGCGCCAGGGTGAAGATCATCTTGTCGACGAAGGGCGGGTTCCAGTCTTCCTTGAAGAACATCTTCAGCATGTCGGCGGCGATCTGGAACATGCCGAACGGGCCGACACGGTTCGGACCGTAGCGGTCCTGCCACCAGCCCAGCAGGCGGCGCTCGACGAAGCTGAGCAGGGCGCCGCAAACCACCACGGCCAGCAGCACCACGATAGCCTTGACGACCTGGATGATCACATCGATCACTTCGGGGGTGAACCAGCTCATTGTGCTGCCTCCTGCAGGCCTTCGACGGATGCACCGAAGATGGCGGGCGGAATGCCGGCCAGGCCTTTGGGCAACGCCACCAGGCCAGCGCCCAGTTCTTCATTGATGCGCAGCGGAAGGCGCAGCGAAACGCCCGCGACGTTCAGGCTCAGCAGTGCGCCGTCGTTGACGCCCAGGCGGTCGGCTTCGGACTTGGCAAGGCCCACGTAGGCCGCCGGGATGCGTTCCTGTACCGGTGCAGCACGCGAAGAGTTCTCCTCGCTGCCGAACAGGTGGAAGAACGGCACGGCAGTCCAGGTCCCGCGCGCCGGGTTGAAGGCAGCCGGGATGGTGTTGAACCAGTTCAGACGATCGCCTTGCGATTCGATCAAGCGCACGCCAGGGTCACCGGCACGCAGGTGGCCACCGACTTCATCCTGGAACTTGTTCCAGGCTTGCGGCGAGTTCCAGCCCGGCGACCAGGCGAATGGCACTTGCTGGCGCGGTTCGGCCGAGCCCGAGTAGCCTTCCATCGAGAAGGCGAACGCGGTGTCCTTGTCCTGCGGTGTGCGCGGCTCGTGAACGCTGATGTTGGCGCGCATGGCGGTACGGCCCGAGTAGCGCAGCGGCTCACGGGCAAGCTTCATGCCCTTGATGCGGAACGCGGCGCTTGGCGCTGCGTTGACGATGCCGGCCAGTTGCGGTGCGGCGTTGGCGCAGGCGCTGGTGACGTGGTCCAGTTGGGTCCAGTCGACCGGCTTGTTCAGCAGGGTGGCACGCAGGGCGTGCATCCAGCGCCAGCCTTCGTGGATCTGGATGCTGCTGTCCAGGTACTGCGGGTCGAACACCTGGAAGAAGCGCTGGGCGCGGCCTTCCTGGCTGACCAGGGTGCCGTCGCCTTCGGCGAAGGACGCTGCGGGCAGGACCAGGTCGGCGCGGTCGCTGGTGGCGGTCTTGGAGTGGTCGGCGACGATCACCACTTTTGCAGCGGCGAGCGCAGCATCGACCTTGGCGGCCGGCACGCGGGTGTACAGGTCGTTCTCCAGCACGACGATGGCGTCGGCCTTGCCGGTGATGACGGCCTCCAGTGCAGCATCGACCGAATCGCCACCCATCATGGCCATGCCGAGGCTGTTTGCCTCAGGCACGACCAGGCTCAGCGAACCGTTCTTCTCGCGCAGCTTGAGCGCTTTGGCGATGTTGGCTGCGGCTTCGATCAGTGCGGCATCAGCCAGCGAAGTACCGGCAACTACCAGTGGGCGCTTGGCGGCGACCAGGGCGTCGGCGATGCGCTGGGCCAGCGCCTTCGCTTCGGCGTCCAGGCCTTCGACGGCGGGTGCGCTCGGGTCGATGGCGTGGGCCACGGCGAAGCCCAGGCGGGCGAGGTCGGCAGGGGCTGCGTGTACGCATTCCTCGGCGACGTCATCGAGCTTGGTCTCGGCCAGCGAAGCAATGAACAGCGGGTACAGCGCGTGCTGGCCGATGTTCTTCACCGCGGCGTCGAGCCATGGCTGGACCTTCATGCCTTCGGCCATGGCCTCGGCCTTGCCCGTGGTGGCCTGGCGAACAGCCAGGGCGACGCGGGCGGCGGTTTGCGTGAGGTCTTCGCCGAGTACGAACACGGCATCGTGATCTTCGATGTCGCGCAGGGTCGGCACCGGCAGCGGGCTGTTGTTCAGCACCTCCAGCACCAAGCGCACGCGGCTCAGCTCACCGGCTTCCATACCCGAGTAGAAGTAGTCGGCGCCGACCAGCTCGCGCAGGCCGTAGTTGCTCTCGAGGCTGGCGCGCGGCGAGCCGATGCCGACGATGGTACGACCGCGCAGCAGGTCGGCGGCCTTGTCCAGGGCAGCGTCGAGGCCCAGCTTGCTGCCATCGGCCAGCAGCGGCTGGCGTGGACGGTCGCTGCGGTTGACGTAGCCGTAGCCGAAGCGGCCGCGGTCGCACAGGAAGTACTGGTTCACCGAGCCGTTGAAGCGGTTCTCGATACGGCGCAGTTCGCCGTAGCGCTCACCGGGGCTGATGTTGCAGCCGCTGGAGCAGCCGTGGCAGATGCTCGGGGCGAACTGCATGTCCCACTTGCGGTTATAGCGCTCGGAGTGGGTCTTGTCGGTGAACACGCCGGTCGGGCAGACCTCGGTCAGGTTGCCAGAGAACTCGCTCTCCAGCACGCCGTCTTCAACGCGACCGAAGTACACGTTGTCGTGGGCGCCATAGACACCCAGGTCGGTACCGCCTGCGTAGTCCTTGTAGTAGCGCACGCAGCGGTAGCAGGCGATGCAGCGGTTCATCTCATGGGCGATGAACGGGCCGAGGTCCTGGTTCTGGTGGGTACGCTTGGTGAAACGGTAGCGGCGCTCGTTGTGGCCGGTCATTACCGTCATGTCCTGCAGGTGGCAGTGACCGCCTTCCTCGCACACCGGGCAGTCGTGCGGGTGGTTGGTCATCAGCCACTCGACGACGCTGGCACGGAACGCCTTCGACTCGTCATCGTCGATGGAGATCCAGGTGCCGTCGGAGGCAGGGGTCATGCAGGACATGACGATACGACCACGGGTGTCGTTCTCGTCGGTGTACTGCTTGACCGCACATTGCCGGCAGGCGCCGACGCTACCGAGCGCCGGGTGCCAGCAGAAATAAGGGATGTCGAGGCCGAGCGACAGACAGGCCTGTAACAGGTTGTCTGCACCGTTGACTTCGAGCGCTTTGCCGTCTACGTGGATAGTGGCCATGGTTCAAAGTTCTTCGTTGGCCCGCGTGAGCAGGCGTGGCTAATGGAAATCGGTGAGCTTGCGGCCGGCCGCGAATCGTTCGGGCCGGCCTGCAAGCTGGCGGGTGGCACGGACCACCCGCGATTCATCTTGTTATGCGCCGACCACAATCGGCTTGGCCAGGTTCGGGCGCAGGGTGTCGGCAGCGCTAGCGGGCGCGACACCGGCCTCGAACTCGGACCGGAAGTATTTGATGGCACTGCCCAGCGGCTCCACGGCACCCGGTGCGTGAGCACAGAAGGTGCGGCCTGGGCCGAGGAAGTTGACCAGACCCAGCAGGGTCTCGATGTCTTCGGCGCGGCCTTGGCCTTTCTCCAGGGCGCGCAGCATCTTCACGCTCCATGGCAGGCCGTCACGGCATGGTGTGCACCAACCGCACGACTCGCGGGCGAAGAACTCTTCCATGTTGCGCAGCAGCGAGACCATGTTGATGCTGTCGTCGACCGCCATGGCCAGGCCCGTACCCATGCGGGTGCCGACCTTGGCGATGCCACCGGCGTACATCTGTGCATCCAGGTGTTCTGGCAGCAGGAAGCCGGTACCGGCACCGCCTGGCTGCCAGCACTTGAGCTTGAAGCCGTCGCGCATGCCACCGGCGTAGTCTTCGAACAGCTCGCGGGCGGTCACGCCGAATGGCAGTTCCCACAGACCCGGGTTCTTCACCTTGCCGGAGAAGCCCATCAGTTTTGTGCCATGGTCTTCGCTGCCTTCACGGGCCAGCGACTTGTACCAGTCGTTGCCGTTGGCGACGATGGCCGGGACGTTGCACAGGGTTTCGACGTTGTTCACGCAGGTCGGCTTGCCCCACACGCCGACAGCGGCAGGGAAGGGCGGCTTGGAGCGTGGGTTGGCGCGGCGGCCTTCGAGCGAGTTGATCAGTGCCGTTTCTTCACCGCAGATGTAGCGGCCGGCACCGGTGTGCACGAACAGCTCGAAGTCAAAACCGGAGCCCAGGATGTTCTTGCCCAGCAGGCCTGCGGCCTTGGCTTCATCGATGGCGCGGTTGAGGTTCTTCGCTGCCGTGGTGTACTCGCCGCGCAGGAAAATGTAGCCACGGTAGGCCTTCAGCGCGCGTGCGCTGATCAGCATGCCCTCGACCAGCAGATGGGGCTGTTGCTCCATCAGCATGCGGTCTTTCCAGGTGTTGGGCTCCATTTCATCCGCGTTGCACAGCAGGTAGCGGATGTTCATGGATTCGTCTTTGGGCATCAGGCCCCACTTCACGCCAGTGGGGAAGCCTGCGCCGCCGCGACCCTTGAGGCCGGAGTCCTTGACGCTTTGCACGATGTCGTCGGCGGACATGTCGGCCAGGGCCTTGCGGGCCGCGGCGTAGCCGTTCTTGGACTCGTACTCGGCCAACCAGACCGGCTCGCCGTCATCACGCAGGCGCCAGGTCAGCGGGTGGGTTTCAGCCGAGCGCGCGATGCGGTTGGCCGGGCCGAAGGAAGTGATGGTCATACGTAACCCTCCAGCAGTTTGGAGACGCCTGCAGGCTGCACGTCGCCAAAGGTGTCATCGTCGATCATCAGCGCGGGGGCCTTGTCGCAGTTGCCCAGGCAGCACACCGGCAGCAGGGTGAAGCGGCCATCGGCGGTGGTCTGGCCCAGGCCGATGCCCAGTTCGCTCTGGATCTGGCTGACGACCGATTCATGGCCGCCGATGTAGCAGACCATGCTGTCGCACACGCGAATGATGTGGCGACCGACCGGCTGGCGGAAGATCTGGCTGTAGAAGGTGGCCACGCCCTCGACGTCGCTGGCAGGGATGCCCAGCACTTCGCCGATCGCGTAGATGGCGCCGTCCGGCACCCAGCCGCGTTCCTTCTGCACGATTTTCAAGGCTTCGATGGACGCCGCGCGCGGGTCCTCGTAGTGGTGCATCTCGTGCTCGATGGCCGAGCGCTCGGTTTCGCTCAGGGCGAAACGGTCGGTTTGGATAAGCGTGCTGTTCATGCTTAGCGGTCCACGTCAGCCATAACGAAGTCGATACTGCCCAGGTACGCGATCAGGTCCGCGACCATGCTGCCCTTGATCACCGAAGGGATCTGCTGCAGGTGCGGGTAGCTCGGGGTACGGATCCGGGTGCGGTAGCTCATGGTGCCGCCATCGCTCGTCAGGTAGTAACTGTTGATGCCCTTGGTCGCCTCGATCATCTGGAACGACTCGTTGGCCGGCATGACCGGGCCCCACGAGACTTGCAGGAAGTGGGTGATCAGGGTCTCGATGTGCTGCAGGGTGCGCTCTTTCGGTGGCGGCGTGGTCAGCGGGTGATCCGCCTTGTACGGGCCTTCCGGCATGTTGCGCAGGCACTGGTCGATGATGCGGATACTCTGGCGCATCTCCTCGACACGGACCATGCAGCGATCATAGGCATCGCCGTTGTGGGCCAGCGGTACTTCGAACTCGAAGTTCTCGTAGCCGGAGTAGGGACGGGCTTTGCGCAGGTCGAAGTCGCAACCGGTGGCGCGCAGGCCGGCACCGGTGGTACCCCACTCCAGCGCTTCCTTGGTGTTGTATGCGGCAACGCCGATGGTACGGCCCTTGAGGATGCTGTTCTGCAAGGCGGCCTTGGTGTATTCGTCCAGGCGCTTGGGCAGCCATTCGACGAAATCCTTGACCAGCTTGTCCCAGCCGCGTGGCAGGTCGTGGGCAACGCCGCCGATGCGGTACCAGGCCGGGTGCAGACGGAAACCGGTGATCGCCTCGATCACGGTGTAGGCACGCTGGCGGTCGGTGAAGGTGAAGAACACCGGGGTCATGGCGCCGACGTCCTGGATATAGGTACCCAGGAACAGCAGGTGGCTGGTGATCCGGAAGAACTCGGCGAGCATGATGCGAATCACGTCGACTTTCTGCGGCACCTGGATACCGGCCAGCTTCTCGACCGCGAGGACGTACGGCAGGTTGTTCATTACCCCACCGAGGTAGTCGATACGGTCGGTATAGGGAATGAAGCTGTGCCAGGACTGACGCTCGGCCATCTTCTCGGCACCACGGTGGTGGTAGCCGATGTCCGGGACGCAGTCGACGATCTCTTCGCCGTCCAACTGCAGGACGATACGGAAGGCACCGTGGGCAGAAGGGTGGTTGGGGCCGAGGTTGAGGAACATGTAGTCCTCGTTGGCGCCCTGGCGTTTCATGCCCCAGGCCTCGGGGTTGAAGCGCGCCGATTCCTCTTCAAGCTGCTGCTTGGCGAGCGTGAGGCTGTAGGGATCGAATTCGGTGGCGCGGGCAGGGTAGTCCTTGCGCAGCGGGTGACCTTCCCAGGTCGGCGGCATCATGATCCGGCTGAGGTGCGGGTGGCCGGCAAAGTCGATGCCGAACATGTCCCAGACTTCGCGTTCGTACCAGTTGGCGTTCGGCCAGATACCGGTCACGGTCGGCAGGTTCAGGTCGCCCTCGCTGAGCGACACCTTGATCATCACGTCGCTGTTACGCTCGACCGACAACAGGTGGTAGAACACGCTGAAGTCGGCGGCAGGCAGGCCGCGGCGTTGGGTGCGCAGGCGCTCGTCGACGCCATGCAGGTCGTACAGCATGCTGTAGGGCTTGGCCACGCCACGCAGAAAGCTGAGCACTTCCTTGAGCTGGGCGCGCTTGACCCACAGTACGGGCATGCCGGTGCGGGTTTCCTGGGCGACGAATGCTTCGGCGCCAAAGCGGTTGTTCAGTTCGACGACCACATCTTGGTCGTCAGCCTTGTAGGGCGGAATGAAAATAGCGGTGTCCGCTGTCATGGTCTCGGTCGCTTTGGGTCAACGTTGAGAATGAAGCCAGGCCGCCGGCTCCTTGGGGAGCGGGCGGCAGGTCGCTGGATCAGACTTCGTCGGGGCTGCGCAGGTTGGTTACCGCAATGCGCTGTTCACGACGCAGGTCTTTCTGGGCAGGCATCTCGGCACGATAAATACCTTGATCACCAACCACCCAGGAGAGTGGGCGTCGTTCTTGGCCGATCGATTCCTGCAACAGCATCAAACCTTGCAGGAAAGCCTCGGGGCGCGGCGGGCAGCCAGGCACATAGACGTCCACGGGGAGGAACTTGTCGACCCCCTGAACGACCGAGTAGATGTCGTACATGCCACCGGAGTTGGCGCACGAACCCATGGAAATGACCCACTTGGGCTCGAGCATCTGCTCGTAGAGGCGCTGGATGATCGGCGCCATTTTGACGAAGCAGGTACCGGCGATGACCATGAAGTCGGCCTGGCGCGGCGAGGCCCGGATGACTTCGGCGCCGAAGCGGGCGATGTCGTGGGGTGCCGTGAAGGCCGTGGTCATTTCCACGTAGCAGCAGGACAGGCCGAAGTTGTACGGCCAGAGGGAGTTCTTGCGACCCCAGTTGACCGCGCCACGCAGCACATCTTCGAGTTTCCCCATGTAGATGTTCTTGTGGACCTGGTCTTCGAGCAGTTGGTCGGTGACGGTTTCCCGATCACCTACCGGGTACTGCTCGTTGGGCGCATCCGGATCGATTCTGGTGAGATTGTATTGCATTGCCAAAGCCTCATTGTTTCAGCTTCGCTTGCCGCTTGCGGCGACCTTCGGGAGCCCAATCAAGAGCACCGACGCGCCATAGGTAGACAAGACCTGCCAACAGAATTGCTATGAAAACGAGAGCTTCGACGAATCCGGTCCAGCCGCTTTCGCGGACGGACACAGACCATGCAAAGAGAAAGAGGGCTTCGATATCGAAGATCACGAACAGCATCGCGACCAGATAGAATTTGGCGGACAGGCGCAGGCGGGCGCTGCCAACGGGCAGCATGCCGGATTCGAAGGGTTCGTTCTTGGCGCGGCCCCAGGCCTTGCTGCCGAGCAGGCTGGACAGGCCGAGCATGAAGGCACACAGGCCGACGACACCCAGGAGGAAGATGGCAAAGCCCCAGTTGTGGGCGATGAGTCCTGCCGAATCGGACATGCTTGAAATCCTTATACAGAGACCCAGCTCTGCAGTCTGAAATAAGTAGAGCGGCGACGCGGTGTCGCTGATGCAGTGACCAAATGTCGCAGCTGAATCAATCGCGCTGATTTTATGGGTAAACCCACGGCAAGTAAAATTTCCAGTGCAAAATTATTCGTAGGATTAAGAACAAAAATCTTTCGTAAATCGCTGAAAGCCTTGATTTTCGGGCATTCCAATCAGATTTGTTAATTATGTTTCTTGGTTGGCGTAACGAGTCTTCAATTTAATAATGATAATTAATATCATTTGGCTGAGCCGCTGTTTGCCGAGCCATCTGATACCTGTCTAGTTCAATTCGCAATCTTGTCACTTGCAAATGAGAAAAACTCTCGTTCTAGCAGTTGCAGCGTTTTCGTGTACCGCTCTGGGTCAATGTTTCGGCGAATAGCGGGGCGAAGGGGGCGGGCGGCAATGGCAAGGACGCGCAATCGAGCAAGCCGGGTGCGGGCTGTGCTTCTTTATATAAAGGACATTCAGGCGTTGGCTTGGACGAGGCATGTGGCAGTCCTTGCTTGCTGTGCTGCCTCAAGCATAGACCTGATCTCGGGGTTTGCCTCGTCGTCAGGACATCAGGCGTCTGCAGGGTGAGGCAGTGGTGGGGCAGGCAGGCAAAAGAAAGCCCGGGGCTTTCTCAAGCCCCGGGCCTCTGTCAGCAATCCACTATCAGTGGAACTGCTCTTCCTCGGTCGAACCGGTCAGTGCCGTCACCGACGAAGCGCCACCCTGGATCACGGTGGTCATGTCGTCGAAATAGCCGGTGCCCACTTCCTGCTGGTGCGCCACGAAGGTGTAGCCCTTGCTGGCGTCGGCGAATTCCTGCTCCTGCAGTTTCACGTAGGCGGTCATGTCGTTGCGGGCGTAGTCGTGCGCCAGGTTGAACATGCCGTGCCACATGTTGTGGATGCCGGCCAGGGTAATGAACTGGTGCTTGTAGCCCATCGCCGACAGTTCGCGCTGGAACTTGGCGATGGTGGCATCGTCCAGGTTCTTCTTCCAGTTGAAGGATGGCGAGCAGTTGTACGACAGCAGTTGGTCCGGGTACTCCTTCTTGATCGCTTCGGCGAAGCGACGGGCTTCGTCCAGGTCCGGCTTGGCGGTTTCACACCAGATCAGGTCGGCGTACGGGGCGTAGGCCAGGCCGCGGGCGATGGCCTGGTCGAGGCCGGCACGTACCTTGTAGAAGCCTTCACGGGTACGCTCGCCGATCACGAACGGCTGGTCGTAAGGGTCGCAGTCGCTGGTCAGCAGGTCGGCAGCGTTGGCGTCAGTGCGAGCGAGGATGATGGTCGGTACGCCCGCAACGTCAGCGGCCAGACGCGCGGCCACCAGCTTCTGTACGGCTTCCTGAGTTGGCACCAGTACCTTGCCACCCATGTGGCCGCATTTTTTCACCGAGGCCAGCTGGTCTTCGAAGTGCACGCCAGCGGCGCCTGCCTCGATCATGTTCTTCATCAGCTCGTAGGCGTTCAGCACGCCGCCGAAACCGGCTTCGGCGTCAGCCACGATCGGTGCGAAGTAGTCGATGTAGCCATCGTCGCCCGGGTTCTTGCCGGCTTTCCACTGGATCTGGTCGGCGCGGCGGAAGGCGTTGTTGATGCGCTTGACCACGGTCGGTACCGAGTCGACCGGGTACAGCGACTGGTCAGGGTACATGGACTCTGCCGAGTTGTTGTCGGCGGCTACCTGCCAGCCGGACAGGTAGATGGCCTGAATGCCGGCTTTTACCTGCTGCACGGCCTGGCCGCCGGTGAGGGCGCCCATGCAGTTGACGAAATCTTTTTCGGGCCGGAAGGACGGGTGGGCACCTTGGGTGACCAGCTTCCACAGTTTTTCTGCGCCTTGACGAGCAAAAGTGTGCTCTGGCTGCAGGGAGCCACGCAGGCGAACGACATCGGCGGCGGTGTAGGTACGGGTCACGCCTTTCCAGCGCGGGTTTTCGGCCCAGTCTTTCTCGAGGGCTGCAATTTGCTGTTCGCGTGTCAGTGCCATGGAAATAAACCTCGTCGCATCGATCTTGAGTGTAGTTGTGCGGATGCTCAGGGCGCGGAATCAGAGGCTTGGCGGCTGTCCTGTCCGGGGGAGTGCGGCGGCGAACGGGGAAGGCTCGAAGGGGAAGGGGGTGCAGGTCAGGCGAAGGCGTGCCCAGCAGGTTGGCTCGTGGATGCCTTGCTGCGGTGCGACGTCGATTGCCGGTTCTGCGGTGATGCGCTTCCGTCCCTCGGGACAACTTCTTCGTTGCAGTCGCAATCCCGTCGAACCGCCTTGTGGGCCGTATAGACACAGGACGCCTCCAGGGGTGTCGGGAGGGCGTCCCGAAGGCCCTTGCCAGGGCCCCTGATTAGCGGGAGCGAGGCCATCATGCCCTTGGCGAAAAGAGCCTGTCAAATGTTTTGTAGTGCTTTTTTTGGCTTACTACATCTTTGGTCTAATGCGACTCTGTAGTCAGTTTCAAGGCCCTTGGTCGAGGCCTTGAACGGCCTGGGATCAGTCGAGAAGGTCAACTTTGACGCGTAGCGTCATGTTTTCACCGCGCTGGGTGCTGTAAGTAAGGGCCGAAGGACTATTGTCGGCCTGACTCTGCTGGTTGTACCCCGCCAGGGTGATCCACTCGCCGAGCCTTCCAGAGACAGTTGTGTCGGTACTCTGCACCTTCACTACATCCTGGCGTTCCTGGCTCATTCGATCATTATTGGTGCTGATTTGCAGACGAACCGTTTCACCGCTGACGCTCGGCGTGACGTAGAAACCCTGGGTCACATTGCGGTATTGGGTGTCGCTCTGGATGCGTCCATAACCATCGGTCGAGGTGCTGGTGATGGGGATGCTCTGGCCGATCTGGATCAGCGCCGGCTGGCCTTCGCTGGCCTGGATCTGCTGCAGGCCGCCTTCGCGGTTGCTGGTGCCGTACTGGATGACCCGGGCGTTGCCGCGGTTGTCCTGGTAGTTGCTGTCGTTGTTGTCGACGCTGATCAGCAGGCGTTTGGGCGCAGTGTCCAACTGCTGTAGCAAGGCGCGCAGGTCGTCGATGCGTTCCGGGCTGGCATTGACGATCAATTTGTTCTCGAAGGCGCTGACGGTTCCGTCCTTTCCAAGAAAGGACTGGGCGGTCGGCAGCAGCTCGGCGCTGCTGCGGTGCTGCAGCGGCACGACTTCGGTGGCCGCCTGCGCGGTGAGGCTGGCCGCCAGCAGCAGGGCGGTGACAAGGGGGCGTAGCGGCATGTTGGTGGTCTCCGCAGGTTGAATAGACATGATGGCAAATTTGCCAGCATTGTGCCGTGTCTGGATCACAGGGATTTGAAATTTGCAGTGCGGCTGCGGAGCTTTCGCGGGCTACCGTCAACAGCTGAACCATCGCCTGAGCGCTGGGGTCGCAGCAAAAAGACCACGGCAGACCCTCAGCATGAAGCGCTACCTACCTTTGTTGTTGCTTGTTCTTGGACAGAGTGCCATCGCCGAACCGCGCATCCAGCAGTTGCAGCGCTGCGGCGATTTGCTGTCCGAGGCCTCGCAGCACTGGTGCCTGCGCGCGCAAGGTCTGGAGCACCAGGCTCCACAGGTGTGGCTGGGCGACCGGGCCTTGCCTGCCAGTGCCGTGCTGCGCGAGGGCGACAGGCTTGAGTTCACGCTCGACCAGCCCGGTCCGAGCGCTCCTTTGTGGCTGCAGGTCGGCGGGCAGAAAAGCAATCCGGTCTGGCTGACTCGCCAGCGCAGCCACGTGGTCGCCGCAGGCCCGCACGAGGTGGCCAGGAACATGGACGGCCTCACCACCTACCTCGACCTGGTCAGCCTGTTGATCGAGGAAAAGCACAACGGGCGCGAGGAGGCGCAACGTATCGCCGACAAATATGGTGCGCAGGTGGTGGGGGCGATCCCGCCGTTGAACGTCTACCAACTGCGCCTGCCGGTACGTGATCTTGTACAGCGCGATGCGATGATCCTGCGCATGGGCAGCGAGCTCAGCGTGGACGCGGTGATCGTCGAAGAGTCGGCGCCGGAGGGAGGTGAGGAAGGCGAGGGCGGCAAGGCTACGGTCATCGACCAGGCCGATGAGTGGGCGGCCAATCGTTTCACGGATGCCCTGTACTACTACCAGCGCCGGGTCCCGGCCTCGAACGTGCCTGTACAGCCGATACGTGTGGGCGTGATCGAGCGCGAGCTGGATTTCGACGCTGCGCCCTTTCAGGCTTATCGCGGCGCCTGCGGGCCAAGACAGGCCTGCCTTTATGGCCGCGACGGCGCACGTGCGCAGAGCCACGGCAGCCACGTCGCCGGTATCCTGGCCGGGCATGGGGAGGGGGTGGCAGGTGGCTTTCTCAGCGGCCTGGGCAAGGCCAGCCCCGGGTTCGAGGTGATCGTCGAGCGCAACTCGGATGCAGGTATCACCGCCAACATCGCCGCGTCGGTCAACCTGGTCGAGGACGGCGTACGGGTGCTCAACTGGAGTTGGGGTATCCACCGCGTCGGCGCCAGAAGCGTGGAGGGCGACGAGGTCGATTCGCTGGTGCGCTCGGGGTTGGCCATGAGTGGCTACGAGGAGTTGCTCGAGGAATTCTTCCTGTGGCTGCGCAGCGAGCACCCGGATGTGGTGGTGGTCAATTCCGCGGGCAATGGCTCGTCATGGTCCGGCACCGATGAGTACCGCTTGCCATCGTCGTTCGTGACCGAGCAGTTGCTGGTGGTGGGCGGGCATCAACGCAGCGAGCGCGACACTGCGGTTGACGATCCGCAACATGTGGTCAAGCGCCGCAGCTCCAACGTCGACATGCGTGTGGATGTCAGTGCAGCAGCCTGCCTGCAACCTGCCGATGCTGGCAAGCCGCACTGCGGTACGTCCTACGCGACGCCGTTGGTGGCTTCGACGGTGGCAGCGATGTTGTCGATCAATCCGCAGCTTACGCCCGAGCAGGTGCGTATGTTGCTGCGCCGCAGTGCCCTGACCATGGGCTCTGAACAGGACTTCGAGGCGATGGATGCCGAGGACCTGACTGCGCCGATCCTGCCGTCGGAGCGCAATGGTCGTCTCAATGACCCTGACCTGGGCCGCTCAGCGCGGCTGGACATGCAGCGCGCGCTGGATCTCGCGGTGCAGAGCCGGGAGCGTGTGCGCTGAGCAGAGTAGCGGTGGCCGCTGTCAGACAAATTCCGTAACATCGCGCCCTTCGATTTTGCTTCTGCTCGTGTGATTGGGGTCACCCAATGCACCCGCGCGCTGTCGCCCAGACTGGACACTTCACAGGATCTACATGAAACCCGCCCGACTTCGCGCCGACGTCCTCGCTGGCCTGACCACTTCCTTCGCCCTGGTGCCCGAGTGCATCGCCTTCGCCTTGGTGGCGCACCTCAATCCGCTGATGGGGCTCTACGGTGCCTTCATCATTTGCACGCTGACCGCGTTGTTCGGCGGTCGCCCAGGGATGATCTCCGGCGCCGCCGGGTCGATGGCGGTGGTGATCGTCGCCCTGGTCGTGCAGCACGGTGCCCAGTATCTGCTGGCCACGGTGCTGCTTGGCGGGATCGTGATGATCCTGTTCGGCGTGCTGCGCCTTGGCAAGCTGGTGCGTCTGGTGCCTTATCCGGTGATGCTTGGCTTCGTCAATGGCCTGGCCATCGTCATCGCCATGGCCCAGCTCGAGCATTTCAAGGACGGCGAGCACTGGCTCGGCGGGAAGCCGCTGCTGCTGATGGTCGGCCTGGTAGCCCTGACGATGCTGGTGGTCTACGTACTGCCGAAACTGACCCGCGCGGTGCCGCCCGCGCTGGTGGCGATTGTCGGTGTGGGCCTGCTGGTCTACCTGCTCGGGCTGCCGACCCGCACCCTCGGCGACATGGCGCACATCGCCGGCGGCCTGCCGCAACTGGCCTGGCCGGAGGTGCCCTGGAACCTCGAGACGCTGAAGATCATCGCCCCCTATGCGCTGGTGATGGCCATGGTCGGTCTGCTGGAAACTTTGTTGACCCTCAATCTCACCGATGAGATTACCGAGAGCCGCGGTTTCCCTGATCGTGAATGTGTGGCGCTGGGCGCGGCCAACATGGTGTCGGGGCTGTGCGGTGGCATGGGCGGCTGCGCGATGATCGGCCAGACCGTGATCAACCTCAGTTCCAATGGCCGCGGTCGGCTATCGGGCGTGGTGGCGGGAGTGATGATCCTGCTGTTCGTGTTGTTCCTGTCGCCGCTGATCGAGCGTATTCCGCTGGCGGCACTGGTCGGGGTGATGTTCGTCGTGGCGCAGCAGACCTTTGCCTGGGCGTCGCTGCGAGTACTGCACAAGGTGCCGAAAAGCGATGTGTTGGCGATCATTGCCGTGACGGTGGTCACGGTACTGACGGACCTGGCCGCCGCGGTGCTGTTCGGGATCGTCATCGCGGCCATCAACTTCGCCTGGCAGCATGCTCGTGAGCTGTATGCCGATAGCCACGAGGATGGCCAGGGCGGCAAGATTTACCAGGTGCATGGCACCTTGTTCTTTGCCTCGACCACACCGTTTCTCGAGCAGTTCGATCCGGCACAGGATCCGCAGAGCGTGACGCTGGACTGCAAGCACCTGAGCTTCGTCGACTACTCGGCGATCGCCGCGTTGAAGACCCTGCGCGAGCGGTATTCCCGCGCGGGCAAGCACGTGCGCGTGGTGCATCTGTCGGAGCGGTGCAAGAAGCTGTTGCGGCGGGCAGGCGAGCAGCATTGAGGTTCCGAGTCGGCGGGGCCGACGCCATCGCGGGGCAATCGGGACCCCGCGATGAGCTCGCCTGGGCTATTCCCCCCGGTTCTTCTTCACGATGCCATCGGCGATACTCGCCGGCGCCTCTGCATAGCGCGTGAACTCCATTGAGAAGCTGGCCCGGCCTTGGGTCATCGAGCGCATCGAGGTCGCGTAGCCGAACATCTCGCCCAACGGGACCTCGGCGCGAATCACCTTGCCGGCGGGCGTCTCGTCACCATCCTGGATCATCCCGCGGCGACGGCTCAGGTCGCCCAGAATGTCGCCCTGGTACTCCTCGGGCGTTACCACCTCGACCTTCATTACCGGCTCCAGCAACACCGCGCCGCCTTTTTGAGACAGCTGCTTGGTCGCCATGGATGCGGCGATCTTGTAGGCCATTTCGTTGGAGTCGACGTCGTGGTAGGAGCCGTCGAACACTGCGGCCTTGAGGTTGATCAGCGGATACCCGGCGAGCACGCCGTTCTTCATCTGTTCCTCGATGCCTTTCTGGATCGCCGGGATGTACTCGCGCGGCACCACGCCGCCGACGATCTCATTGATGAACTCCAGGCCTTCCTTGCCTTCGTCGCCCGGGGCGAAGCGGATCCAGCAATGGCCATACTGACCGCGTCCGCCAGACTGTCGGACGAAGCGGCCTTCGATCTCGCAGGTGTTGCGGATTTTTTCGCGGTAGGCGACCTGTGGTTTGCCAATGTTGGCTTCGACGTTGAACTCCCGGCGCATGCGGTCGACGATGATGTCCAGGTGCAGCTCGCCCATGCCCGAGATGATGGTCTGCCCGGTCTCTTCGTCGGTGCGCACGCGGAACGACGGGTCTTCCTGGGCGAGCTTGCCCAGGGCGATCCCCATCTTCTCCTGGTCGGCCTTGGTTTTCGGCTCGACCGCGACCGAGATCACCGGGTCCGGGAAGTCCATGCGCTCGAGGATGATCGGCTTGTCGATGTCGCACAGGGTATCGCCGGTGGTCACGTCCTTCATGCCGATCAGCGCGGCGATGTCGCCCGCGCACACGTCTTTGATTTCGGCGCGCTGGTTGGCGTGCATCTGGACCATGCGGCCGATGCGTTCCTTCTTGCCCTTGACCGAGTTGAGCACCGCATTGCCGGAACTGAGTACGCCGGAGTAGACGCGAGCGAAGGTCAGGGTGCCGACGAAGGGGTCGGTGGCGATCTTGAAGGCGAGTGCGGAGAACGGTTCCTTGTCGTCGGCATGGCGCTCGAGGTGCTTTTCCTCGTCGCCCGGGTCGGTGCCCTTGATTGCAGGGATTTCGCTGGGGGCGGGGAGGTAGTCGATCACAGCGTCCAGCATCAGTGGCACGCCCTTGTTCTTGAACGAGGAGCCAAGGATGGTCGGTACGATCTCGTTGGCGATGGTGCGTTGGCGCAGGGCGGCCTTGATCTCGTCGATGCTCAGTTCTTCTCCTTCAAGAAACTTGAGGGTCAGTTCGTCATTGGCTTCGGCCGCGGCCTCGACCATGTGCGCGCGCCATTCGTCGGCCAGGGCCTGCAGTTCGGCGGGAATCGGTTCTTCGCGGTAGCTGGTGCCCTGGTCGGCGTCGTTCCAGTAGATGGCCTTCATTTTCACCAGGTCGATCTGGCCGATGAAGTTTTCTTCGCTGCCGATGGCCAGCTGGATGGGCACCGGGTGGTGGCCCAGACGCTGATCGATCTGCTTCACCACGCGCAGGAAGTCTGCCCCCTGGCGATCCATCTTGTTGATGTAGGCCAAGCGTGGCACGTGGTACTTGTTGGCCTGGCGCCACACCGTCTCGGACTGCGGCTCGACCCCGTCGGCGCCGCTGAACACCACCACCGCGCCATCGAGCACGCGCAGCGAGCGCTCCACCTCGATGGTGAAGTCGACGTGGCCGGGGGTGTCGATGATGTTGAAGCGGTATTTGTCGGCGAACTGCTTGGTCGAGCCTTGCCAGAACGCCGTGGTCGCCGCCGAGGTGATGGTGATGCCGCGCTCCTGCTCCTGGGCCATCCAGTCCATGGTCGCGGCGCCATCGTGGACCTCGCCCATCTTGTGGTTGACCCCGGTGTAGAACAGGATGCGTTCCGTTGTGGTGGTCTTGCCGGCATCGACGTGGGCGACGATGCCGATATTGCGGTACAGCTCGATGGGGGTAGTGCGGGCCATGGCAGGTCACCTGCAGGTGAGGATTCTCCCACGGTAGCAGACCGGGAGAATCCTGCTGCGCCGCCGGGCTGTCAGTCGGCCTGGGCTTGCAGTATCCAAGTGCCATCGACCTCGCGCGCCAGGCCGCTGGCCGGGAGCAGGGCCAGCAGCCGCTCATGCAGGTTCGTTTCGGTGAAGGTGCGCAGGGTGTGCAGATCGAGCTGGCCGAGCAGGGGCAGGTCGTTCTTGGTGTACGACAGCCAGGCTTTCTTCAAGGCTTGCAAAACATCGCTGCCTGCGGTGTTGGCGAAGCGCCGATGCATCGGGCGGCCATCGAACTCGAAGGTGTGGCGGTGGCTGTAGCTGCTTTCGTCGCCGTTCAGCTCGACGCAGCGATGACAGCGGCAGCCGCCGTCGCCGAAGGCGTTGCGCAGGTAGGTGTTGAAGTCCACGACGGGCTTGAGGGTCAGGCGTTTGTCGACCTCGAACAGGTCGGCGATCAGGGGTTCTTCGGCGCTCACGTGGTGTTCTCCTCTGGTATGGCGTGCATCGCCCGGCACCCTAACAGATCGACGGGGCCAGATCACCTGTTGCAAGCCTGGCGCGTCGCAGGCGAGTCCACCGCGCTTCGTCGCTGCGGTTGACCCGCGAACAGGCCATTAGAGACAACAGGGATCACCTGCCGTACTCTACGCGCCCATTCGACCATCCTCCCGAGGTAACCCCGCTTGAGCACCAACTACCCCTACACCGCCACCGTGACCGTCAGCGCCGAAGACCGCGGCGGCGATACCGAAGCCTCGGAAAACCCAGGCATGCGCATCGGTCTCGAGGCGGTGACCGAAACGCTGAAGAGGGTGCATTTCGTCGGTACGCTCGCGGCTCCTGAAAAGTCGGCCACGCACATCTGTGTCACGCTTGAGAACGGCCTGACTTACTACGGCCCGATCGTCAACGGCCATGCCGAGCTCGAAGGTGGCTGGATCGCCTTCGAGTCCGACATGCTCACGCCAGAAGAACTGGGGCTCTGAGTCTCAGTCCAGTGCGGCCAGGCACTGTTCGAGAATATCCAGCCCGTCCTCGAGTACTTCGGCTTCGATGGTCAGCGGCGCCAGCAGGCGAATGATGTGGCGGGCCTTGCCACTGGGCATCAGCAGCAACCCCTTGGCTCGTGCAGCGTCCATTACCTTGGCCAGTTGCGCAGGCGCCGGGCTGCCGTCGGGGTTGACGAACTCGATCCCTCGCATTGCGCCAACGCCGGTCAGGCGCCCCAGGTAACGGCACAGGCCACTGGCCTTCCAGTGTTCGAAGCGTCTCACGATGGCCTGCTCTTGGCGCTCGCCCCAGGTGGCGAGGTTCTCGTCGCTCATCTGCGCCAGGCTGGCCAGGGCCGCGGCACAGGCGATGGGGTTGCCTGAATAGGTGCCGCCAAGCCCGCCCTTGGGCAGGGCATCCAGCAGTTCACGTCGGCCGACCACTGCACCCAGCGGCATGCCGCCGGCGATGCTCTTGGCCAGCAACAGAAGATCCGGTTCGATGCCCAGGCGTGGGAAGGCGAAGCGCTGGCCGGTGCGTCCGAAACCGGACTGGATCTCGTCGATGATGATGAGAATGCCATGTTGGTCGCAGAAGCGGCGCAGGGCTTGGGCGAAGGTGGCGTCGAGCGCGAGGAAGCCGCCTTCGCCTTGCACCGGTTCGAGGATGAAGGCTGCGACATCCTCGACCGCGAGCTCGACGCTGAACAGCCGCTCCATGGCCTTGAGTGCCTGTTCGCAGGTCACGCCGGTATCGGCACTGGGGTAGGGCAGGTGATAGACCGGCCCCGGCAGCTCACCCACGCGTTGCTTGTAGGGGGCGACCTTGCCGTTGAGGTTGAGGGTGGCCAGGGTGCGGCCATGGAAGCCGCCGTCGAAGGCGATGACCGCGCGCTTGCCGGTGGCGCCACGGGCCACCTTCAACGCGTTCTCCGCGGCTTCGGCGCCGCTGTTGGTGAGCATGCCGGCGAGCGGGTAGTTCACTGGAACGAACGCTCTCAGTTGCTCCATGAGGGCAAGATAAGGCGCATGGGGAGCCGCGTTGAAGGCGTAGTGGGTTAGGCGGGCGGCCTGGTGCTGAATGGCCTCGACCACTGCCGGGTTGCAGTGGCCCAGGTTGAGCACGCCGATACCGCCGACGAAGTCGACATAGCGCTTGCCGTCGGTATCCCAGACTTCGGCGTTGCGGCCATGGGAAAGTGTGATCGGGTGAACGATGGCGATGGACTGGCTGATACTTTCCTGATTCATGGACGCACGGAACCTTGTTCGAATTTCTTATTATCCAAGCGCGATGAATGTGTGTTCGGCAAACGAATTATTCGATTGGGATCATTCCTTGGATTCTCGAAGTTCGACTTTTAACCCTCTTCAGCTGCCCGTTCCAGGATCCACTCCACGAAGGCCTTCACCTTGGGCACCTCGGCCGCATGCTCGGCATGGGCCATGAAGTGCCGGCCATTGCTCGCCACCGGATGATTCCACGGCACCACCAGCTTGCCTTCGCTCAGTTCCTCGGCCACCAGATAACGCGGAATCAGGGCAATTCCGCAGCCTGCGATGGCTGCGCGGATACACAGGTAGAAGGTGTCGAAGCGTGGTCCGTGGTAGCTGTTCTGGCTGTGCAGCCCCAGCCCAAGGAACCACTCGTGCCAGGCTTCGGGCCTCGATGCGCATTGCAGCAGACGGTGCTCGGTCAGCGACTGGGCACTGCCGAACGCATGTGCCTGCAACAGTTGTGGTGCGCACACCGGCACCACCTCCTCGCTGAACAGCTCCAGGCAGGTGGCGCCGGGCCAGGTGCCCTGGCCAAAGAAGAACGCGATATCGACCTTGGCCTGCACGAGGTCGAATGGCTCCAGTTCGTTACGCACGTCCAGGTGGATGCGCGGATGGCGTTCGCCGAAACCTTTGAGGTGTGGCACCAGCCAGCGCGCGCCGAAGGTGGGTTGGGTGGCGATGCGCAGGACTTCGGTCTCGTCGCCGTAGCTGAGGATGTAGCGGCTGGAGATGTCGATCTGGGTGAGGATCTTGTTCACTTCGGTGAGGTACAGCGCGCCTGCCGGGGTCAGGTGCAGGCGTCGGCGAATACGCTGGAACAGCGGGTGGGACAACATGTCCTCGAGCTGTGCGACCTGTTTGCTCACCGCGCTCTGGGTGAGGTGCAACTCCTGCGCCGCACGGGTAAAGCTCAGGTGGCGGGCGGCTGCCTCGAAGCATTGCAGGGCGGTGGTGGAGGGCATCAGGCGTTTGGACATGACAGGCGTTACCAGGCAGGAAAAATAAGAAATGCATTCCAAAACGGAATCATGTGTTTCTAAAAGGTCGTTTGTTGAGCCACGCCTATAGATTAATACTGACCTGGATCAACGATTACAACCCGATGGAGAGGCAAGAGAAAAAACACCCCTTACTCCAACTTCCTGTCCTGTGCGCAGTGACAGCGAAAACTGCACAACAACAAGAAACAACAGCACAGACCTACAACAAAATCTGCTCAGACTCATCGCCGCCTTTTGCGGCGGCCGACCCATCAGAGGGTTCCCCATGGCATCGTCACAACAAAAGAAACAGCGTTCGCTGCAGCACGGCCTGACTTCGCGCCAGGTGTCCATGATTTCCATCGCAGGCATCATTGGTGCCGGCCTGTTCATCGGCTCCTCCAACGCCATCGCCACGGCAGGCCCGGCGATCCTCATTTCCTATGCCATGACCGGCCTGCTGGTGCTGCTGGTGATGCGCATGCTTGGCGAAATGGCCATCGCCAACCCCAACAGCGGTTCGTTTTCCACCTACGCCACCGAGGCCATCGGACCTTGGGCCGGTTTCACCATCGGCTGGCTGTACTGGTGGTTCTGGGTATTGATCATCCCGGTCGAGGCGATCGCTGGCGCCGATATCCTCCATGCTTATTTTCCCGATGTGCCGTCCTGGCTATTCGCCTTCCTGATCATGGTGCTGCTGTCGGGGACCAACCTGGTCAGCGTGAAGAACTTCGGCGCCTTCGAGTACTGGTTCGCGTTGATCAAGGTGGTCGCCATTCTCGCCTTCATCATCATTTGTAGCCTGGCACTGTTCGGCGTCTGGCCGTTGGCCAAGGTCTCCGGCGTCAGCCAGCTGTGGGCCAACGGAGGCTTCATGCCCAACGGCTTTGGCACGGTGCTGGGGGGCGTGCTGATCACTATCTTCTCGTTCTTCGGTGCCGAGATCGTCACCATTGCCGCCGATGAAACCGCCAACCCCAAGGAGAAGATCCGTCGTGCCACCAACCTTGTGGTGTATCGCATCGCTATCTTCTACCTGGCGTCGATCTTCCTGGTGGTGTCGCTGGTAGCTTGGAACGATCCGGGGCTCAAGGCCGTGGGCTCGTTCCAGCGCGTCCTGGAGGTGCTCAATGTGCCGGGCGCCAAGCTGGTGGTCGATCTGGTGGTGTTGGTGGCGGTGACCAGTTGCATGAACTCCGGGCTCTACACGGCCTCGCGGATGCTCTATTCGTTGGGCGCTCGCGGTGAGGCGCCGAGCATGACCCGGCGTATTTCCGGGGCTGGTGTGCCGACCGTAGCAGTGATCCTTTCGACGTTGGCGGGTTTCGCCGGCTGCTTCGTCAACTATGTGTTCCCGGGCAAGGTGTTCGGTTTCCTGTTGTCGACCACGGGGGCCATCGCCCTGCTGGTGTACCTGGTGATTGCTGTTTCGCAACTGCGCATGCGTGCCCGGGCTGAGCGTGAGGGGACGGAGCTTGCATTGAAGATGTGGTTGTTCCCATGGCTCACCTGGCTGGTGATCGGGACTATCGTACTGGTGCTGGGATACATGCTGTTCAGCGATGCTTATCGCTACGAAACCCTGATGACGGCCGGGGTTACCGCGGTGATCCTGCTGATTTCCGTGACACGACGGCGAGAGAGGGCTGGTCGGGTGCAAGTCGTTTGAGGCTTGCGCTCATCCTGTGTTGCCGCTGCAGGTGAGTGCACAAGGAAGGGGGGAGCGCTACCATCCTCCCGCCATCCTTCCCATTCCAACAAGCACAGGAAGCGTATGAACGAGAAAGCACTCTCCCTCCAGCAACTGGCGGCGCCCGAAGGCTCCTGCTATGGCTGCGGTTGTTCCCACCCCAGTGGCCTGCATATCCAGAGCCACTGGGACAGCGACGGCGTGCACCTGCTGTGTCGGCACTCACCTGACAGCGGCTTCATCGGCTGGCCCGGATTGGTCTACGGTGGCCTGCTGGCGATGCTGGTGGACTGCCATTCCAACTGGACCGCAATGGCCTACCATTACCGGGCCGAAGGGCGCGAGCCGGGCAGCTTGCCGCGTATTGACTGTGTCACCGGCACCCTCAGCCTGACCTACCTCAAACCTACGCCCATGGGTGTCGAGTTGCTGCTCAAGGCCAGGGTCGAAGGTGAGGTCGGGCGCAAGAGCCGGGTCATCTGCGAGGTCTGGGCCGGGGACGTGCTGACCGTCCGCGCCGATTCGGTGTTCGTGCGCGTCGACACCGAAAAGCTCAAGCGGCAGGCGCACGAGCGTAGCTGAACCCTGGGGGCGGTAGCCATTCCTGCCACGCTATTGATCCAGCGACAAGTGGCGCACCCGTGTGGGGGCGTCACTTTCGATCTCTGGAAGGCCATGGTCAAACCTTGACGTTGGTTCTAGAGTGATGATCCCTTCGCATTCGGAATCCACCATGACCGATCTGTCCGCTTTTCCCATCACACAGAAGTGGCCGGCGCAGCACCCCGAGCGCCTGCAACTCTACTCGCTGGCCACACCCAATGGCGTCAAGGTCTCGATCATGCTCGAAGAGATCGGCCTGCCCTATGAGGTACACAAGGTCAGCTTCGAGACCAACGATCAGCTGACGCCCGAGTTCATCTCGCTCAGCGTCAACAACAAGATCCCTGCGATTCTCGATCCCGACGGTCCCGGCGGGCAGGCATTGCCGCTGTTCGAGTCAGGGGCGATCCTCCAGTACCTGGCGGAGAAGACTGGCCAGTTGCTCAGCCAGGACCCCGCGCAGCGCTATCAGACGTTGCAGTGGCTGATGTTCCAGATGGGCGGCATCGGGCCAATGTTTGGCCAGGTGGGGTTCTTCCATTTCTTCGCCGGCAAGGATTACGAGGACAAGCGTCCGCGTGATCGTTACGTCAACGAATCCAAGCGTCTGCTCGGTGTGCTCGATCGTCACCTGAAGGGCCGTGAGTGGATGGTCGATGAGTACAGCATCGCCGACATCGCCATTTTCCCCTGGGTGCGCAATCTGGTGGATCGCTACGACGCCCGTGATCTGGTGGGCTTTGAGGCGTTCAAGGAAGTGCAGCGAGTGCTGGCGAAATTCCTGGAACGTCCTGCGGTGCAGCGTGGGCTGAAAATTCCGGGCTGACTTGATCGAGGCCGCCCGCGCGGCCTCTTTTTTACCCCGGGCGAGGGTTGCGCAGCGGCTGTCTGGTGTTGATCGAATGGCTGTCGCGTGACCTTGGTCAATGTAAGTCGTAGGCTGAGGGTGAAAATAGCGCCGGAAAATTCGATGATCTGTTGCAAGCGCGTCTATCAATCGGTTTCGTCTGAAGACGGACAGCGCGTGCTGGTCGATCGCTTGTGGCCACGCAATATGCGCAAGGATGCCTTGCACGGCCAGTGGTTGCGCGACGTTGCACCGTCGGATGCGCTGCGCAGGGCGTTTCATGCCGGGGATATGGACTTCGCCGGTTTTTCCGAGCACTACCGTGCCGAACTGGCGGCCCATCCTGAGCATTGGTATCCGCTGTTGGATCTGGCGGCCAAGGGGACCCTGACCCTGTTGTTCGCAGGCAAGGATACTGCGCACAACAATGCCCGGGTGCTCGCCGACTGGCTGGAACAAGAGCTCGAGCGAAGGGGTCCGGGCAGTTCACCGGTGTGTTATGCCCAGGAGCCAGGCGGATAGAGATGCAATGACTCAACTATCACTTGAACTCGTTCCGGCTACCGCAGGCTGTCGTACCTTCGCCCGCGACCTGACGCGGCGCGCCATGCTCCCGTACTACCGCGAGTTCGACCTGTTGTGGATCGAAGAGGCATTTGACGAAGCTTGGAGCTGGCGCGAGCAGTGGCTGGTGAAGGCGGGTGAGCAAGTGCTGGGTTTCTGCAGCCTCAGTCAGGACCGCCAGGCCTTGTTTATCCGCGAACTGCACCTGCTGCCCGAGTACCGCGGGCACGGCGTTGGATCCTGGGTGCTGGGGCAGTTGGCCGGATGGGCAGCGCAACGTCGTTTGCCGTTACTGCGCCTGATGGTGTTCCGCAGTAACCCGGCCAGGCGACTCTACGCACGGTCGGGCTTTGTCGAAATAGGGGAGGACGACTGTTTCGTTCGTATGCAGCGCAATGTCATGGTCGCGGGCGCGACGTCTTGATGTCGATACAGGTTTAGACAAGTGCCGTAATAGTAGCTTGTATTGGTTGGATCCAATGTGCATAGTGCCAACTGGATTCGTGGCTATTCGCCTGGGGGCCGGACGCGCCCAGGGCTATCTGATCGAGAGAGGAAGGGAGTCGAATGAAAGGATTCGGTCTGCGTTTGAGGGAAGAGCGCGAGCGGTTGGGATTGACCCAGCGAGTGTTCGGCGACATCGGGGGTGTCGAGCCAAACGCCCAAGGCAAGTACGAAAGTGGGGAGCGCACGCCACGCATCGATTATCTGGCGGCGCTCGCCGCAAAGGGCGTCGATGCTGCGTACGTACTCAGCGGCCTGCGCACGCCGGCGCCATTGGAATGCCTCAGTGGCGATGAGAGCCGCGTGCTGGGTATGTTGCGACGGCTGACTTCAGCCGATCGGGCGGCGATCTGGCACCTGCTCGGGCGTTTGGCGGCAGATAACGAAAGCTACGAAAAGACTCGCCTGCGAAGGGCAGACCGCCAGGCATATGCCAATGACGCTTTGCGCTAGGTTCGTGATGAAATTTTTTGTTAAGGTGGCCGGATCCAATCGCCCCCATGACGAGGTGTCTGCTTGATTAGGGTACTTGTGGTCGATGATCACGATCTGGTGCGTACCGGTATCACGCGCATGCTGGCCGATATCGATGGGCTGCAAGTGGTCGGCGAGGCGGATTCGGGCGAAGCCGCCCTCAAGCTTGCCCGTGAGCTGAAACCCGACGTAGTCCTCATGGACGTCAAGATGCCCGGAATCGGTGGCCTGGAAGCCACGCGCAAATTGCTACGCAGTCACCCGGATATCAAAGTTGTGGCCGTCACCGTGTGCGAGGAAGACCCGTTCCCCACGCGCTTGCTGCAGGCAGGCGCCGCAGGATACCTGACCAAGGGCGCGGGCCTCGACGAAATGGTCCAGGCTATCCGTCTGGCCTTCGCGGGGCAGCGCTACATCAGCCCGCAGATCGCCCAGCAGCTGGCGCTCAAATCGTTCCAGCCCCAGGGGTCACCGTTCGATGCGCTGTCTGAGCGGGAAATCCAGATTGCTCTGATGATTGTCGGCTGCCAGAAAGTGCAGATCATCTCAGACAAGTTGTGTCTGTCCCCCAAGACCGTCAATACTTACCGTTATCGGATCTTCGAAAAACTCTCGGTCACCAGCGACGTCGAACTGACATTGCTGGCCGTTCGCCACGGTATGGTTGACGCAAGCCTGTAATCCCCCATGTCCCAACTCTTTGATGCCAGCGCGTTCCTGGCGACCTGCAGCGGTCGCCCAGGCGTGTACCGGATGTTCGATGCCGAGTCCCGGCTGCTTTACGTGGGCAAGGCCAAGAACCTCAAGAAGCGTCTGGCCAGCTACTTCCGCAAGACTGGCCTGGCGCCGAAAACGGCCGCCCTGGTGGGGCGCATCGCTCAGGTCGAAACCACCATTACCGCGAACGAGACCGAGGCGCTGCTGCTCGAGCAGACGCTGATCAAGGAGTGGCGTCCGCCCTACAACATTTTGTTGCGGGACGACAAATCCTACCCTTACGTCTTTCTTTCCGACGGCGATTTCCCACGCCTGGGCATACATCGTGGCGCGAAAAAAGCCAAGGGCCGCTACTTCGGCCCTTATCCCAGCGCCGGGGCGATCCGTGAAAGCCTGAGCCTGCTGCAGAAAGCCTTCTCGGTGCGTCAGTGCGAGGACAGTTATTACGCCAACCGCACCCGGCCGTGCCTGCAATACCAGATCAAGCGCTGCAAGGGACCGTGCGTCGGCCTGGTCACGCCCGAGGAGTATGCCGAAGACGTACGGCATTCGGTGATGTTCCTCGAGGGGCGTAGCCAGCAGCTGGGCAATGAGCTCAACGCCGAGATGGAGCAGGCCGCCATGGCGCTGAATTTCGAGAAGGCCGCCGAGCTGCGCGACCAGATCGCCTTGTTGCGTCGCGTCCAGGACCAGCAGTACATGGAAGGCGGCTCCGGTGACGTCGATGTCATCGCCGCCTTCGTCAACCCGGGCGGGGCCTGTGTGCACCTGATCAGCGTCCGCAGCGGGCGCGTGCTGGGGAGCAAGAACTTCTTCCCGCAGGTGGGTATCGAGGAGGAGGTGTCCGAAGTGATGGCGGCCTTCCTTTCCCAGTACTACCTGGGCAACGCCGAGCGAGAACTGCCAGGAGAGCTGATCGTCAATGTGGTCCACGAGGACTTTCAGGCCATCACTGAAGCAGTACAGACCTTGCGCAGTCGCGACCTGGCCATCAGTCACCGAGTCCGAGGGACTCGGGCACGCTGGCAGCAACTGGCCGTGACCAACGCCGAGCAGGCGCTCAACGCTCGTCTGGCCAACCGCCAGCACATGGCCGCACGTTTCGAGGCCTTGGCTCAGGTGCTCAACCTGCCGGAGGTGCCTCAGCGCCTGGAGTGCTACGACATCAGTCACTCCAGCGGCGAGGCTACGGTGGCCTCGTGCGTGGTGTTCGGCCCTGAAGGCCCGCTCAAGTCCGACTACCGCCGTTTCAATATCGAAGGGGTCACCGCCGGTGATGATTATGCTGCCATGCACCAGGCCCTGACTCGCCGTTTCGGGCGGATCAAGGACGGCGAGGGCAAGTTGCCCGATGTGCTGTTGGTCGACGGCGGCAAGGGACAGCTGAACATGGCCCGTGAAGTCATGCAGGAGCTGGCACTGAGTGACCTTACCTTGCTCGGGGTGGCCAAGGGGGTGACCCGCAAGGCCGGTTTCGAGACGTTGTATCTCAACGATGTGGCCCACGAATTCACCCTCAAGGGCGATTCACCGGCACTGCACCTGATTCAACAGATTCGTGATGAGGCGCACCGTTTTGCCATCACTGGCCACCGCGCACGTCGCGGCAAGGCTCGCCGTACGTCCAGCCTCGAAGACGTTGCAGGGGTCGGGCCGAAGCGCCGTCGAGACCTGCTGAAACATTTCGGCGGCCTGCAGGAGCTCAACCGCGCCAGTGTCGACGAGATTGCCAAGGCACCCGGCATCAGTAAAAAGCTTGCCGAGTCGATTTATGCGAGCCTGCATAGCGAGTAGAATGCCGGGTTCAACTCGCAGCCAGTCGTACCGATGAATATTCCAAACCTGCTCACCGTTCTACGCGTCCTGCTCATCCCGATCTTCATTCTGCTGTTCTACGTGCCTTATCACTGGAGTTACGTAGCCGCCAGCAGCGTGTTCGCCATCGCCGCCGCAACTGACTGGCTCGATGGCTATCTGGCCCGTCGTCTTCAGCAGAGCACGCCGTTCGGGGCGTTTCTGGATCCTGTCGCCGACAAACTGATGGTTGCCGTGGCGCTGGTGCTGTTGGTGCAGGTGCACGCCAACTTCTGGCTGACGCTGCCCGCAGCAGTGATCATCGGGCGTGAGATCGTGGTATCCGCTCTGCGCGAGTGGATGGCCGAGCTGGGGGCGAGGGCGCATGTGGCGGTGTCGAACCTGGGCAAGTGGAAGACCGCCGCGCAGATGCTGGCGCTGGTCATTCTGCTGGGCAATCCGCCGGTGCTGACCTTCTGGGTCGCACTCGGTTACGGGCTGTTGCTGGTGGCCGCAGGCCTGACTTTGGTGTCGATGGTGCATTACCTGCTGGCGGCCTGGCCGCACCTGCGCGAAGGCTCCGAGCAGAAGTAAAACTTTTTTTGAATCAAGGGGTTGACCTTCCCTGGCAGTTCGCTAGAATGGCACCCATCACGACGCGGGAATAGCTCAGTTGGTAGAGCACGACCTTGCCAAGGTCGGGGTCGCGAGTTCGAGTCTCGTTTCCCGCTCCAATTTTCACGGTGCTGCCTGAGGCAGGGCTGGGAAATAAATCCAGTGCAAGCCGCAAGGCTTTATAGCTGGTACGCTGAAAAGCGCTGGGTATGTCCCCTTCGTCTAGTGGCCTAGGACACCGCCCTTTCACGGCGGTAACAGGGGTTCGAGTC